>ONHU01000168.1 GCA_900317675.1 uncultured Eubacteriales bacterium | reverse complement strand
ACAGCGGTTTCAGTATTCTGCATCGAGCAGTGCGAGCGTGAAAAGGGTCTGTGCCCTCGCATTTCCGCAGAATGCCGATGCAATGCACCGACCGAGCGACAGCGAAACGGATGGAAACTGCAAAAACGCAGCGGAGCGGAGCCTGCAGTTTCCCCGTTTCGCCGAGCGAACGAGGATGCAGTGCACGGCTTCGAGGACCGCGATGATTCAGACCCTTTTCACGCTCGCACTGCTCGATGCAGAATACTGAAACCGGCTGTCAGAGAGTGTAACTATGATGCTGTATATGCAGCGCTTTTGTGTTTGACGCAAGGGCAAAACATTGTATAATAGTTTACGACTGAATTTCATGAAGGAGAATTTTGCTGTATGGATGAAAGCAAGCTTAGGATCATCAAGGTAAAGGAAAGCATCCTTGAGGATAATGACGCGGATGCGGACAAGCTGCGCGGCGAACTGAAAGACGAGAAGACATTTTATCTGAACGTCATGTCTTCACCGGGTTCGGGCAAGACTTCAAGCATACTGCAGCTGATAGCACGACTCAGAGATGAGTTCAGGATCGGAGTACTCGAAGCAGATATTGACGGTGACTGTGATACAAGAACTATGCTGGAGGCCGGTGTTGCTTCTGTGCAGATCCATACCGGAGGTATGTGTCATCTTGACGCGGATATGAGCAGACAGTCGCTTCGTGAGATCGGCTCTTCGGACCTCGATCTGGTCATACTGGAAAATGTCGGCAATCTTGTATGCCCGGCAGAGTTTGATACAGGTGCTGTGAAGGATCTGGTCATACTTTCGGTTCCGGAAGGCGATGATAAGCCTCTCAAGTATCCTCTGATGTTCGAGAAAGCTGATGTAATTCTGGTCAATAAGATCGATGCTATGGAAGTATTCGATTTCGATATGGACAAGTTCACAGAGTATGTGAGGATGCGCAATCCTCATGCAGACATTTTCCCTGTTTCGGCAGAGACCGGAGAGGGATTTGATGCTGCCGCAGCGTGGATCAGAGACGCTGCCTGTGATTTTATCGGAGGTGCAGAATAATGACAGAAAACAGCAAGATCAGAGTGATAGATGTCAATATGGGCATCTTCGAGATGAATGACCGTATTGCTGCTGAAGTCAGAGCAATCAACAAAGCCAACGGAGTATTTATGATCAACATGATGGCTTCTCCGGGCTCGGGCAAGACTACTACACTGCTCCGCACGATAGCAGATCTCGGCAGCGAATACAGGATCGGCGTAATGGAGGCAGATATCGATGCCTCTGTCGACGCGGAAAAAATGGCTGACGCAGGCGTGCGTTCCATACAGATCCATACAGGCGGTGAGTGCTGCATGGATGCCTCTATGACGAAAGCAGCCCTTGAGGAGTTCGAAACCGAAGATCTCGATCTGCTCTTTATGGAAAATGTAGGCAATCTGGTATGTACAGCTGAGCAGGATACAGGCGCCAATGTCAACGTAGAGATCCTTTCCATACCGGAAGGCGATGACAAGCCTCTCAAGTATCCATTGATGTTCACAGTCTGCCAGGCGGTACTTGTCAACAAAATTGATACACGTAAGTTCTTCAGGTTTGATGATCAGGCCTTCATCCAGAGGGTCCATGATCTCAACCCTGATGCTAAGATATTTTTCATCTCATCCAAGACGGGTGAGGGCTTCCGGGAATGGACAGACTGGCTGCGCAGGAAGTCATGCAGGCTCAGGGAACAGTTCTCGTAGATTTTTATGCTGACTGGTGCGGCCCATGCAAGATGCAGGCACCGATCGTTGATATGCTCAGTGAGGAAAGATCAGACGTCAAGTTCTGCAAGCTCAACGTCGATGATGCCCCTGCAATTGCTATGAGTCTCGGCATCTCAAGCATTCCTACTATCATGGTAGTCAAGAACGGCGAGATCACTTACAAGCAGCCCGGACTGATGCAGAAGTCTGAGCTCGAGGCTCTTCTGTAACTGAACAATATGTCATATTATCGCGCTGCGGCTTTTATGCTGCAGCGCATTGCTATAGGAGGTAATTATGCTTCTGCTTAACAGAGACGATATCAGAACGGTATTTACGATGAGTGATGCCGTCGATACAGACAAAGAATGTTACAGACTTTTCAGCGAGGGCCGTTTTGATGTGCCGCTCAGAGCTGTTATAAACGGAAGCAGCGGAAACTTCCTGTTCATGCCTGCATACTGTGAGGATATGAAG
>ONHU01000032.1 GCA_900317675.1 uncultured Eubacteriales bacterium | reverse complement strand
TTTGAACCCACAACTTCAGGTTCAGAGCCTGATGTGTTGCCAATTACACTAAAGAGCCATAGCAGGTCCGTTCGGACTTGAACCGAAATCTGAGGTTTTTCAGATCAAAAACGACATGCACCCGGACTTTTCCCCATAAATAAAGGCCATTCGCGCCTCCGGATCCTGATTTGTATCCAACTTGTGGCCAACATTGAAGAAGGGCAGCAGATTTTTCCTCTGCTGCCCTTTTCTTTGACCTATTACAGTGCGTTTGCAATCTTCTGCATTGCCTCTTTCTTCGTGTGCTCCATCACATCACAATACAGATCCATTGTCATTGCAAGTGTGGCATGGCCGAGAATGGTCTGCAGTGTTTTCGGCTCCATGCCGTTCTCGATACACCTGGTTGCGAAACAGTGCCTCAGTGTATGGAACGTGCAATCATGTCGATTAATTCCCAGATCAGTGAGATTGTCGCATATCTTGCGCATGTCTCTGCGAATGTTGGTGTCCTGGATCCCGGTACCGAGCTGAGTAGTGAAGACAAGATTTTCTATGCCTGCTAGCTTCTGCTGCTGCTGATTCTTTCTCTGCTCCTTGAGAAGAATATAAGCGCTTTCGATCATTGGTATTGTCCTTATACTGGTCTTTGACTTTGGCGTGTCTAAGTACAGGCCCCTTTTCGGAATGTAGGACATTGTATGTGTAATGTGGATCTCTCTGTTTTTGAAATCCACATCCGACCACTGCAGGCCGGTGATCTCGCCGATCCTCATGCCGGTAAGCGTTGCCAGCTTGTAAAGCCGGTAATATTTGCTCGACCCGGCTTCATTCAGGAACGCCTGCTGCTGATCAGCTGATAAGGCTCCTTTCTTCTTCGGCTCCTTTGTCTTCGGCATCGTTACATATTCCATCGGATTCCTGTTAATTTTCCTTTGCTTATACGCCTGTTTCAGAGCGCCATCTAACAGGTGCTTGCACTCTTTGACTACCGTTGCTGAGTATTCGTTAGCCATATTATTGATGAATTTCTGCAGCGGTTCCGCCCGAAGCAGCTTAAGCTTTCGCTCTCCGAATTCCGGTTTTATGTAGCACTCATAGGAGCACTTATATTCATACAGTGTTGATTCTTTGCAATTGGTCTTATAGGTACTGATCCAGGTATTAAACCATTTATCAAAGGTTATGTTTTCCTCTTTGCGGTACAGGTCGTGTTCTACCTCATACCGCTTATCACTAAGCTCCTTCTCAGCCTGCTTCAAGGTCTTGCAGTACCCCACATAATCCTTACCGTCATACCTGAAACGCCACCTGTAAAGGCTCCTTTTTGGCACAAACGATATGCCCTTTGGCAATTTCTTCTTATCCGCCATCTTGATACCTTCTTTCTTGATAAAGAAGGCCACTGGCCGTTATAATAACGGTAGTGGCCTTAAAACGTGTTGATTGTCCGATCAATATCAGCCACTCACGCCTGAAGTAGTTGCAGCTGCTTCAGGCATTTTCTTCATTCTGGCTGTCCTTATTAAGCATCATGCTTATATCCTCCAGCTGATCAGCCGCATAACTGATAAGCGGCCGCATCAGATCTATAAAGGCTCCGAGTGAAGCCGCATCTGCGTGCGTTGTGCTGGCTGCGATCGCTGCCAGCTCCATGGACGCCTCAATGTTTATTAACTGGCTCTGAACATCGCTGATCAGATCCTCAATACTCTTGTTCGTGTTCTTGGGATTAATCATTTTACTCTGCTCCTTTCATAGATCCATCGTCATAGCATTTCTTAGAAAACAACGCATCATCCAGCTCATCGCTGATCTTCTCGATCATATCAGCTGCCATGACCATAACGGCCCCTGCTGCACGTATGTCAAACTCATCATCTGCCATATAGGCAAGATCACCGATCGGCTTTAAATATGTCCTGATGAAATTAAGGCGGTCGACTGCATCATCAACCTTTTCCATCAATTTCTTCGTAGCATCTTCCATGATTCTCATTCTCCTTTCATGATCTCTTCCAGGATCCTCTCAAGGCCTTCCTGAATGTCTCTGATGTAATCATCATCAAACTGATCCGGATACATAGCAGCTCCTTTCTAAGCATGCGAGCCGGAACTGTCCATCCTTTTCCAGGCGGAGCATTTCCTCGACTCTCTTAACAGTGATCTTTGCGGCCGCCGGCTCTTTATTCGCCTGACAGTCGCAGTGTTCGCCCGGATCCAGATGTGCACCGCATCTCGGGCATTCGTTATAATACGCCATACACTCTCCTTTCACTTTCTCAGTTCCACAGCAGGACATAGTAGACAGCAAGTTGTGGCTGCTTTTGTTTCGCGTGCACCACCTGACTGATCCGCTTAACAGTGTGATGACTCCATGCCCCAGCGGACAAAAGAGCAGCGGCCTTTTCGGCGTCCGCATCACTGAAGGCAGTGATCCTTGCTTTAACAATGTTCTTAGCGCTGGGTTCCTTGGCTTTCAACATCTCCATTCTCATAGCCCCCTGCTTCTCCTTTCACTTGATCATACATTCCTGATCGAAAATCTTCCTCGGGATCTTGCCATCAGGGTAACCGCTATACAGCGTGCCTTTGGAAATGTACTCTTTGCGCATATCCGCGATCATTTTGTAAGCCTTGCTTTTGCTGACCCCGAGCAACTGCTGGACGTCGGCACAGTTGTAGTATGTCCTGTCCTGCTGCGTCAGCTCCTTCAGCACTCCTTTCGCCATGTTTTCAACTCCTTTCTATAGGTGCATAGTTGTATAGCTGTATTATAACTCTGCACCTATAGATATTTCAAGTAGTTTTTATGTACCTATAGATTTTTGCTGATGTGCAATTTATAATCAGATTTATCAAGACCGAAAGGAGCAGCTGGCCATGCCTGATAAAAAGCCAAAATCTGAAGAACAGAAGATTGCTCAGAAGCAATATCAGAAGAAATATATGTCCTCATTGGAAACAATTCATTACAGATTCCCGAAAGCTAAGAAAGCTATCATATCTGAGGCCGCTGAGACTGCAGGCCTTTCCCTTAATGCCTTTGTGGATCGCGCTGTTGACCATGAAATAGAGAGCGTTTTGGGAAAGGATCCTACTGATCAGAACTAACAGCCCTTGCGTGTTGAAGACAAAGCGTATATAATCTGTGCTAATTGGTTGATGGTTTCGAATGTGTCAATTGATCCCCCTTTAGTGAAAGGAAATGCCAGGGTAACGGCTTAAGCCGCTATTCTGGCGTTTTTCTTTTTCACCGGACATTTGTCCGGACATTTGTCACAACTAAGAAAATCATTCAGATAATATCAAATCTTTAAGCCTGTGAATGGAAATCATCCTATCGCGGTTGATCGCTGAAGGATCCACAAAGAAACGCCTGGCCAGATCTTCCCTTGAACGACAATCACTGATGAATGAGGCTTTCAGAACTGCATGCCTTCTTTCCTCAACCGGATTATCAGTGCCTGCTGCATATTCCCCATATAGATCTATTGCCTGATCGAGTATCCTGATCAGCTCAATCGTGAACGCTCTCCAGTGCTGGACCAGCTCCAGGATCTCATCGGAGAAAATCCCCTCGATCGATACCATGCCGGTTTCACTAAGGATCGGATATCCTTTCAGGATCCTCTCCATTACTTCATACCTTGATCCGCCGGCGGCGTTCATTCCCGGCCAACCGATACAGATCTTTGTCAGCTCATGGATTCCATCCGCTATAGCGTTATCTGCCTTGTTTAACCGGATGTTCATTTTCCGGGCAATCTGAGAAGAATACAGACCTTCCTGAAGCCTCAGCTCCAGGATCCTGTGACGCTGGATTTTGGCCTTTGTATATACGGTCCCTGCAGGTTGCTTCTGGCAATAGCCTTCATGTGCCAATAAGAGAGAGTCAATAACTGCCTTGCTCCCGGCTCCGTTCTTCCTGTATTCAGAGATATATGAGAGCAGCTGCTTCCTGGCTATTGGTAAGAGATCCGGGACATTTCCGAGAAGGCTACAGCTGGTTCTCTGAAGATCGATCCCGGATACAAAGGCATTCCATTGAAGCTCTTTTGTATAAAGCATAGCTTTGGTTGGTGTTCGCGTCCCACTCATGTATTTCACCCCAATCATAGAAACTGTCTAAGTTCATCACCATAAGGCCCCATGCGTATCTTCGTGAACCCATCCAGGATCCTTTGGCCGACTGTCTTATCGGAAACGCCACACATCCGGCCTATACTGGCTTTCGACATTCCCAGATAGTAATAGCAGACAATAACATTCTTTGTGGTATGGTCCAGCTCATTCAGCGCCTTGCTGAGTATTTCGTGCAGATCCCTCAGGTATTCGCTTTGTTCTACGATCTGATAGTTGCATTTCCCATCAGCGATAAACTCGACCAGCTCACTGTTTGTATCATCACCGCCGGCTTTCTTTTGCAGGCTTGTCACATGAAATCTCGCACAATACCTTTCAAGGTTCTTAAGCTGTAGATCGCTTAGCTTCAGCTGTGCTTGAATCTCTTTTCTGTCAAGGCCCCTATCCTTAGCCATGCAGTAATTGCGTATTCTATACCTCATACGCTGCGGAATTGTAATTGTGTGATAATTGGCAACAGCACAGTTATAGATCATATATTTCATGCACACTGAAGCATACGGATAAAATGGCCCGTCTGTATAGTTGCTTACAGCTTCGGCCAGCCCGAAGAATGCGGAATTGAGCATGTCACCATATTCAGAATTCGATTTCAGGATCCCCATTTTCCGGATCCTTTTTCGGGCCGCCGGCTGGCACCATTCCCACAGCTTTTCATAATTGCCCTTTACATTGATCCCTTCCCGAATCTCATTGACAGCGCTGACACACAATATATCCCTATCTTCAAACCGGTTTTTCATCCTGTTCCCCTGGACAATAAACTGTCCTTCCGTGTGCTTCCTGCTCAGCGGCCCACGCTTCAATAAGGCGCTGCGCTCTCTGTATAGCGTCCTCGTTTCCGGATTTCTGAGCATAGTAAGCTGCAAGCTGCAGCTGAAGAGGTGCATACCTTCCATAAGGAGGCGGAGCATACCGGGAATAGATCCCCAGCTTCCTGGCGTTCTGGTTGCCGATCGGCGCGCCGCCTCTATTGCCAAGTGCATTCTGATTGCCGATCGGTGCCCCTCTTTTTCGTTTCTCAACGCTCGCATTCGCGCTCGCTTTTTTCTTGCAATGCTTACCCTTCATAACTGCAACACCTTTTTGCAACGCTTAGTTGGATACATATTGGATACAGACCATTTCCGGCCTGCTGATAACAGTCAGAATAGCAGGGAAATAAGGCATAACCTTCTGGGAATGATCTGAAATATCTATCATTTGAGTTGTTTTTTTCAGCCAGGGTCCGGGTGCAACCAGGTACCAGCGCCGGCCGTCACATCGGCGTCACAATGTGACGCGCTATTGCTTCTTAATGGCCTAATCCTCGTAGCACGAATCTTTCACTTTGCCTTTGCCGGTAATCTCTGCTATACTTCAAACGAGAAATTCAAATGCCCCTCGGGATACCTTCACCGAACTCATAAAAGAAACAGCCTATTAGCGTTGGCAACGCTTCTGGCTGTTTCTTTTTATCATTATCTGTTAAACAGCCCACTCACATCAGCATCCGGATGCTCGTTCTTGTACCTCATGGCCTCCATGAGCGTCATAGGCCCGGATTTTTTCGGATTGCTGCCGGTCCCGGATAATGAAGATGTAGAAGTGAAGCGCGGCATGTTCAGCGGAGATGCCGCCGGATCCTGTCCGGCCGGTGCCGGTTCTTCTGCCTTGAATGCCTCTGCATATCTGGCTTTCAGATCTGCTAATGCCGCCTCTGCTCCGATCAGCTCCCCATCCACAACCGTTACAGAATCCAGCTTTTCCATTTCGGCCAGGATCCCCTTTTTCGCAAAGGAAGATGTAAACAGGCATCCGGAAAGATATTCAGAGATTGCCGATCGGCGCCCCTGGAGCTGCAGCTGCTTCTGAAGCTCTTCGATCTGCTGCTTTGCCGCCTGCAGATCCTGATCAGCTGTACCGGATCCAGTGCCGGCTTTCTTAAGCTGTTCCTGCAGGCTGTTTCTTTCTGCCTCAATTCTCGAATACTTATCAGCGGAAATATAGCCGCCTTCCTTCAGGTTCACAATGCTGATATCTTTGTTCTCAGCAATGGCCGCTTCCAGCTGATCAGCGGTAAGTGCTCTTGGCGTTCCATCCTCATTAGTGCCAAACAGGCCCTTAATAAACTCGTATGCCATCCGTTTCCCCCTTATCAGTCTGTATCCTCTTCGGCATTGGCAATATATGCATCCAGCTCACTTACAAGGTTGTCGTATTCCGGAGATTTCTGTCCGGGCAATGTGCCAGGCTGCTGGATCTCATCCGGCTTCCTGGATGTAAAAAGACTTGCAAAGCGCTCAATCCTCTCGATCAAATCATATTCAGAATCAAAAGCTCCTTTCAAGAAGGCCGTGACGATCTTATCATCTACCTTTTCGATGACAATGTCGGATCCTTCCAGGATTGAAGCAAATCGCATTTTGATCTGATCCTTGCTGCTTCTGCACTGATCAAGCAAGGCATCACAATGTGATTTCAGCTTTCCTTTGTACATCAGGTCATACTCTGGTTCGCGCACTTCTATATCCCAGACTGCACGTGCACCTGCTACCTCTTCAACAAAGCGGTCTTTAAGGTCACTCATTACTGTCATTAATGTTTCTTTCATTTGTTCCTTTTTCCTTTCTAAACGCCTTAAATACTGCACAATATTGGATATAAGTTGGATAAATGTTCTTTCAGGCTATAATGCAAAAGCCCTGCAAAACAGGTAAACAGGGCTTTTGTGGCGTCAACTCACCTGAAATATATCCGTTTTCATTCATCTCATTCGCCGGCAAGGCCATACTGCTGCTCAAGCCTTAAAGCCCTGGCAAACTCTGAAGGCGTCTTAACCGGCTGCTGAATTACAATGTTGTTTGTAATGTTCGTTGCTCCGTTTTCAATTCCTTCTCTGTCTTCGTCATAGAATCCGGATCTGAGCCTTACCGACCCCATCTTGGCTACCATTTCTTCGTTGACACTATTCCTCAGGCGTTCTGCAAGAGCCTGCATCTGCTTTAAAGTCTCATTCTCCATTTTCGGCATGGCTCTTGTGATACCTTTGCCGATTCCCGGAGGGATCCAGTTACCAACTTCTTTCTCGAACACCTTGGACGGTGAACTGATGCCGAGCGCATTCTTTGCCGCATTCAGTGCCCTGTCCGCAATATCTCTTGCCGCATCAGCTACCCACGCAATTCCATTTCTGATGCCTCGCGCAAGGCCGCTGGCGATATTCTCACCGATCGACACAATCCGTCCGGGAAGACTGCTCAGTGCACCTGTTACAGCGTTCTTGCACGCCTCTGCGGCTGATCTTCCTTTTGCCGCCATTTGGGCGCCCCATGCAGTGATTTTTCCGAGTGCGGAACTGAGATGGGTCTGTATGCCTCCCGGCAGTGCCGAGAATGCAGCCTTTGCACTATTGACCGCATTTTGTGCCGCATTGCCGGCATTTGCCACGATATTGGCTCCCCATGCCGTAACCCTTAACAGAGCATTCGTAAGACACTCGCCGATCGCGCCGGGCATATTGGCAAGGGCATTTGTGAGACCCTGGATCAGGAAGTTGCCCTGCTCCTCCATGACGGCGGACGGAGATGCAATACCGAACAGCGACTTGAAGCCATTCAGGATCGATTCTCCTACTCCCCTGATCGCTTCAACAGCTGCACCGGCAAGTCCGCTGATCCCGGATATCAGGCCTTCGATCAGGAACATCCCGACGCCAAACCAGTCAATACCCTTTAACAGGTTGACGGCATTTGTCCCTATCGTCTGCAGAAGTGTGGGGATCGCACTGATCAGCCCGGTGATGCCGTTCACGATCAGCTGTATCATTCCTCTTCCAAGGCTCGCCCATCCGAAATTCGATACAATACTGCTCGCATTGCTGCAGAACTCGGAGAACATATTAGGTATGGCTGTCGAAAGGGCCTTAATGCCGTTACCAATTGCGGTAACGATCGTCTTTCCAAGGTTGAGCCAGTTGAAAGCCATCAGTACCGAAACGATAGCCTGGATGATTTGCGGAATATTCTGCGCTATTACAGGAATGGCAGATATAATACCGCCTGCCAGCTTCCCAATGATCTGCACACCGCACGATAAGATCTTCGGCGCATTGTCATTGATCAGCCCGGCTATGTTTGTAACGATCGTGGGAACCGTCCGAACAAATACAGGGATATTTGCAATCAGAGAATCGGCCAGGGCCATCACCAGCTCAAGGCCTGCATCGACCATCTTTCCGACATTGGCTCTAAGCGCACCGGTAAACGTCATCAGCGCGTTCATCGCGACCGGGATCATCTCCGGCAGCTTGGACCGGATCCCTTCAGCCAGGTTGCGTATGATCCCAACCGCTGCCTCTGTGACTCTCGGCATGCCCTCCATGATCCCGGATGCAATCTTGACAGCCATCTCAGCGCCGATCTTGACCGCTTCCTGTGCAAGCCCTGAAAAGCCGCCGCTATCAAGAGCACTCTGCATCCGTCCAATCGCTTCATTCCCTATATCAAGAGCGTTTTTAAAATCCCCTGCAACTGCCTTTTCCGCTGTTACAGACAGATTCTTTAAGGACGTCTGCAGCTGGTTAGTCTTAAACTCGACTGTATCGCTTACCTTCTCATAGGCCTCACCAACAACATCTGCAGCGGTACCCATCTGCTTAAGATCTTCTGTAAATGTTTGGCCATTATTAGAGAAGACCGAAAGAGCCGCGTTCCCTGCATCCACATTCGAGAACATATCCAGCATCGAAAGGCCGTCTTTTTCCGCCTGCTTTCCCAGCATTTCGAGGACGGTGCTGAGATCCGCACCGTTTTCCATCATCTGCGAAAATGACATTCCGGCGTATTCAGTGCCTTCTGCTGCTTTGGCCAGATTCTTTGCTGCTGTCGTTCCCGATTTACCAAGTTCAGAGAACAATGATTTAAGCTTAGTTGTAGCCTCTGCCGTAGAAACACCCTGAGCAGTCATTACCGAAAGCGCCGCACCGACCTGTTCAAAAGAGACGCCGAACGCCGCGGCTGTCGGTGTTACCGATGCAAGCGAATGCCCCAGCTCGCCGACGGTCGTGATACCAAGGTTCTGAGTCTGCATTAAGACCTTCTGAACCTTCTCCATGGCCTCCTCGCCTTCCATTCCGTAGGCGTTCATGGTCTTGGCCGTGGCTGACAATGCGGTATCTACATCGGTAAAGCCGGCAGCGGCCAGTTTCGAGGAATGCTCCAGCATTGCCCCCAGCTGCTCCGCAGGAACAGAAGCCGATTCTGCAGAATAAGCTGCTTCTGCAAGACTGCTTGCCGCAAGACCGGTATTTGATGATAGTTTCAGTATGTCACATGAAAGCTTTTCGAATTCCGCATCCGTTCCGGTATAAAGGGTGCTGGCTTTGGCCATCGCCGCCTCGAATTCTGTTCCTGCCTGAAGCGCCATCTGTCCCAGCTCACCTATCTTGTTCACCGCACTCGTCATGAGGTTTCCGGCAAAGACTGATAGGGCATTCTTGGCCATTTCCCCAATCTTGGAGGCGCCCTGTTCGAATCCGGATGTATCTATCTTTGTATCAAATTTTAAAGAGCCATCATAAGCCAATAATCTCCACCTCCTTATCGATATCTAATATCTATGGAATCATCGGCTCGTAATGGCTCTACTTGATTCTTATCGGCGTTCCCCAAGTGCTTGCCCTGGCAGATCACACCTCATCATCTTCAACTTCATCTTCAGGACCGGGTGCATACCTGCTCATGATTTCATTATGGCTGTTTTCCATTGCTTCTCCGTAAGCGTAGACTGCTTCGCTGTAAGCGCCGATCACCATGATATAAGCGTCCGTGCAGTCCTTGATGTTGTCTTTCCCCTTGAATACCTTTTCGGATGTTCCCGGACCGAACACATTATCAAAGAACTCCTTCACGATCGCGCAGTGGCGGCGGAGCTTCTTCGCGTTGTTCTCTTCCTGCTCAGTCTCGTCTGTCTTGCGCTTGACCTCAGCAACTTCCTTTTCCAGCTTTTCGTAGACATCCACGTCGTAAATATCCAGCTCCAGCTCCACACCTAATACATTGATAGTCATTTCTTTCTTTTCTCCTTTTCACTTCTAAGCGCCTTAAATCGGCTCCATTTTGGATACAAATTGGTTACAGGCCATTTCCGGCCATGATACAAAAGCCATGAAAACCAGCTAAACAAGGCATTCTTGCCATGGGATAACTTGAAATATCCCATTTTTCATCCGTTTTCATTAATAGATCCCCTTTCGCGTCTCTTACGGTTATTACGGCGTTTCTTCTCTGCGTTACTGCCAATCTTAAGCGCTGTCTCTGTACCGCAATTCATGCAGCGGAGCCGGACGTACACCGCATTTTTGCTGACATTCTCGCAATAGAATTTCTTACTGTCACAGTGCGGACACCTGTACCATTCCCATAACTCTTCATCCGGATCCCCTGTAACCAGAACTCTACACAGCTTTTCCTGTGTGCTGTCCATTGTGCTCATCCTTCACCCTCAGCTCCGCTCTGCTGGTACTTCTCCGTAATGCTCCCCAGGAAGTCATGCGTTGCCATCCGGGCCATTGCCGCCGGGTGAAGGGATCCATCTTCACCGTTCTCATAATCCGGACTTGTGAAGGCAGTGACATCTTCATTCAGGCCATCCAGATAGGCAATGTAGCTATCAACAGTTACGCCATAAGCTTCATGCAGGAACTGATGCCCGACCGGGTAAGTTGTCGCTGCTTTTGCCGTCTCCGCCCTGAGTTCATCCATGGCGCGGTTCATGTAATGTATCGTCTGATCAGAAACCGCTTTCAGGATCTCGCTGGCCATGCCCCTGGTATTGGTCGGCATCACCTTCCGGATATCGCCGATCTCATAGCCGGCGCCCTCGAGGGCCTTCCTGATCATACCGGCGGCAAAACTGTCATTCTCGAACATTGCGAGCCTTTCCTTCATGTCCTGCGTGCTGACCGCACCGACCGTATAAGGGATCTGCTGAATAACAGAATTGAGCGCCTGATTATATCCGGGATCCTGGTACCTTTTCGCCTGCTCCTTGGCTTCCGCCTGTCCAACGGTCTTAATGGCCTCGATCATAAAGGAGCTGTATTCCTGTGAAGCCTTTTCGATATATGCCTGGAACTGATCATCGATCTGCCGTGCCTCATGAAACTTGCCAGCTGTAGACAGCAGTTCATTCTTGTTGATATCAGCGACCTTACCGGCTGCTTTCGCGTACTCTGTAGCCGCATCCTTCACGGCTTTGATTGTTCTACTCTTGATTGACATTAGAAATACCTCTCTTTCTTAAAAAACTATGTCCTACGTGCACCCTATTCAGTTTTCAGTATCCTCTTCGAGGATTTCCTTACCGCTGCCTGTAGTCGGTCTATGGCCCATCCTATAGGGCCATAACGGACAGGTAAGAGAAGCGCAAAGCTTAACCTCTTTCACCTGGTTGCAGCAGCAGTCAAGGCATTTTGCCCGGATCGCCTTGATCGGCGTTCTGATCTTCGTTTCATTGCTGTTCATCTTATCCACCCATTCCTGTAATTTTCTCTTTATACCAGCGCTTCTGTTCATCCGGATCCATTTGTGATACAGAAGTGAGTACATGGTTCATAGTGTCACTAAAATCTGCTTTGCTTAGTCTCTGCTTTGCCAAATTGATGAATCCAGAACGAAGTTCAGATAGTTCATTGGATCCAGATAATTTATCGTTCGGGTTCTTCCTTCCTCTTTCCCCTGCACCCTTATCTCTATCTATTTCCCTATCCGTATCTCTATCTGTATCTGTATCTCTATCTGTATCTATATCTCTATCCGTATGTTTCGTACTCGCTTGTATACGGTCGTATACGCTTGTATCAGGTGGTATGCCGCTTTTCTCAATGGCGTCTTTCAACTCCCTGTCTACAGCTTCAGTAGAAAAGCCTGATTCAAGCAGCATTTTCTTCTTGGCCAGTAGCTTTTGGATATGTTCTTTATTCCATCTTTCAAGCTGGTTCTTACGGTTCTGTTCGCATCGCTCTTCATACTTCTGATTGTCGCGCTTCATCTTGCCAATCATGACCTGATAGAACGCATTAACGGTAGGATCCGGGATAGAAACGATTTCTTCAGTATCAGCAAATGCGAACAACGACTTGAAGAGCATTCCAGCCTGCTGATCTGTCAGTGTTTCGACCATTGGCCTATCACTTCTGTATATCAGGAAAGATGATTTCTTTTTGCTCTTCTCCTTCATCCTCGTTTCCTTCTTCATCAATGGAAAGCTGACCAGGTACCTCTTGCAGATCTCGCCTTGCAGAGCTGATGCTGCTTAATGCGGTCAGGCCTCTTTTCCGGAAAATACGGTAATACCATTGCAGCTCTTCCCTGTTGGCCGGCTTATAGTAGCCGAACTGATCGCCTACAATTGGCGTGCCTTTCTTCCGGGCGTGACTAACATATTTCTTAGCTGTCCTTTCGCTTACTTTCAGCATTTCAGCCAGATAAGCCAGGCTTACTGAATTTTCCCTTCCTTCAGGGATCAGCTCCAGGATCCTGTTGATTGTCCGATCATCATCAGCCATTACGCCTGCCCCCTTTCTATCCGCTGATCTGATCAAGATAGGCGCGGATCTTTGCTACATTCCATAACACCCGTTTTCCGAGCTGCACACGTGCACAGGCGGCGGTACCCAGCTTAATAGCCGCATCCCTTCCGCATGAGGTCACTTTCTGCAGTTCCTTGGTGTCTATAAGAACGCAATTGGAAAGATCTGCAGTCTCGACAGCATTTCTTTTATTCATTGATATCTCTCCTTTCCTTCTTTTTCTGTGTTTACCGTCTTGATACGTCATATTCTACTGTGTTAAAATATGAAATGGAATGCATGTAAAATCATACTTTCAAGGAGATAATTAATAAAATGTGCAATTCATTTCATATTTGTACGCTGTTAGATTATTGGAAAGCAAGAGAAGATGAAGCTGTTTTAATAGAATGCGGTAATAGGATCACAAATAGGAGAGAAGAGCCGGCTAAAAGAGCTGGTAAGCTAACACAGGAACAGCTTGCAGAGCAGCTGGATATTTCAGTTAGAACTGTAATTAATTGGGAAAACGGCCATAAACACATTAATAATGTTGGTCAGTTAGCTTTGCTTTCTGAAATATTGGAATGTGATATTGAATACTTGACTTGCCAATGTGATACGCTCCGGGAAGAAAACCAGAACGCTGTTGAATTGTATGGACTCTCAGAAAAAGCCTTAATGAAGCTTCAGGCATACGCACGTGCGGAATTTAGGATTCCTTTTTATGAACAGGTTGGTCTTGAATATTTGGACGATCTAATTTGTGATCAGCATACATTCATGCTCTTCTTACAGCTTTGCAATACTTACAAGTATTCCATTATTCCCGATCGTCGCTTTCTTGATCTGTATATTAATGGGTCAGATCGTCAGCACATACCTGCAGAATACTCTCTTGATAACACAGAGCTTAGTATTGTTAGGGAACAGTCATTTATAAAGGCTTTAAGAAATCTCTTTGAGAGTGATAAGAAAACTATTACGATAGTAAGGAAAGATTGAGAAGAAAGAAGGACCTGGCCAACGTTGGCCAGGTCCTTCTTTTCCCTATTACGGCACTCCATACATTCGGAAAAGTTCCCGATAGAATTCTATCAAATCCGCCTATCATAAACAAGTCCGGAAAGATTCGGATGGATCCTCATTCTCTTGATCAATAAAAAGCACCGGCGCTTGCCGATGCTAATACCACATTACTAATACTTCTGCCGGGATACTCTCCTGATCACTCGCCAATTCTCTCATTCTACTAACAGCGTGATTAAAATAAGTGTGGAATGGCTTATCATATTCTGAGTACACCGCATTTACGATTTTTCCATCTGATACCCTTATGGCAACGCTGCCAATGAGGCCGCTAGACTCTGGGTCGTAGTCACCATAAAGAATACCTTCATTTATTCTTAAATTTTTTAATCTTAGCATAGCTCTTTCCTATCCATCATTTGCGTTATTTAAAACATCCGGAATTGCCACATGTATCCAATCTGTATAAATCTGAGGTTTTGGAGACCGCCATGCTTTCCGTTTACACCACAGACCTATGTATAAAAAAAGCCGCTTTTCCCAGCCGGGAAAGCGGTTCTGATCTGCTTTACAGGAAGTCCGGACCATTATGCATCCAGATGGATTCCCCCTGTTACGCGCAAGATCTGCTCCTCCGACAAGGGTATAGTTAATAAACGTTCCTGGACTCCCCAGAATCGCTTCGCTTCGATCTCATTCATTTTAATGATCGTAATGGTTGTCATTTTTCGTTTCTCCTTTTTGATTCATGACCCTTTGATTTCCGGATTCGAACCGTATTACAAATTTTACAGACTTGCTTTTTACCACTTGAAATAGTTTGCTGTAAGGGTCACATGTTCTTGTTTGTTTTGTTGTAACGATTGAAAATGTCGGATTTGAACCGCGCCTCTGCGTTCCGATCGCAGTATGCTACTCTTTTACACCACATTCTCAGGTGACTGACGGGGCTTGAACCCGCATCTGGCGGCCTCACAAACCGCTGCATAGCCAATTCTGCCACAGCCACAGCA
>ONHU01000118.1 GCA_900317675.1 uncultured Eubacteriales bacterium | reverse complement strand
ACACATCAGCTATGTAGAGCTCGACGGCGACACAGCCAAGAACCCTGAGGCTTTTGAGTCGATCATCAGATACATGAAGGAAGCAGGAATCGGATACGGTTCAGTCAACCATCCGGTAGACAGAGACCCTGTCTGCGGATACACAGGCGTTATAGATGATGTGTGCCCGAGATGCGGCAGACGCGAAGGTGAGCCGATCACCATCGAGAGACTCAATGAGCTCAGAATGAGATTCCCAAGCGTTCCGGTACCTTGTGACTGCACACACTAGCATTCCCCGGAACACTATATACTGTATATTGTGCAAAAAAGATACAACAATATATGCAGTTTCAGCTTCACAAGAACCACAGCAGGAAGTATAATAACTGGTAGCGATATGGAGGTACCCAAAATGAATAATAAGGTAGTAAAGAACGTAAACGGACAGGTTGGAGAAGGCGTAGGATTCGAGAGAATCAGAAGAATAACAGGTTACCTGGTAGGAACACTCGACAGATTCAACAACGGCAAGAGAGCTGAAGTAGAAGACAGAGTAAAGCACGGACTCCACTAATGTGAGACACGAAACATGCCTCCTTCACGGGAAACTGTGAAGGAGGTTTTGAATTTATGCATGGAGAGAATTGTGAAAGAAGCAAGAGAAGATATCATACGGGTATGCGGTATAGAACGCGAATCCATCGTAGACGGACCCGGTTTCAGATACGTTCTTTTTGTCCAGGGCTGCCCTCACAGATGTCCGGGCTGTCATAATCCGGAGTCTCATGACTTTGAGGGCGGAACAGACATGACTGTAGAGGAAGTGTTCGCAGACATCATGAAGAATCCTCACCTCAGAGGTGTCACTTTTTCAGGCGGCGAACCGTTTGAACAGGTGCCGGCTCTTCTGAAACTGGCCGGTATGATCAAAGAGGCAGGGCTCTCGCTTATGAGCTACTCAGGCTATACGCTCGAAGAGCTCAGAGGCAGACATGATGCTGAAACGGATGAACTTCTGGGAATGCTCGACATCCTCGTAGACGGCAGATACGTAGAGTCCCTCCGGAATCTGACACTGATCTACAGAGGATCAGAGAACCAGAGGGTAATCGATATGAACAAGACGCGCGAGGCAGGAGAAATCAGACTGTATCAGTCGGATTTCGATATTGAAGTAGTTATATAGCATGAAACTTGAACTTGTTGCTACATCGGCATTCGGCCTCGAGGCGGTAGTAAGACGCGAGATCGAATCGCTTGGATACAAAGTGATCAGGACAGAGGACGGCAGAGTCACCTATATGGGTGATGAAAGAGCCATCGTACGGTCGAATCTGTGGCTGAGGACAGCAGACAGAGTCTATCTTCGTATGGGAGAATTCAAAGCAGAGACCTTTGAAGAACTCTTTCAGCAGATCAAAGGACTGGCCTGGGAAGATATCATACCGGAAAACGGTATGTTCCCTGTAGTAGGCGGCTCGGTAAAATCTGCGCTTCACAGCGTCCCTGCCTGCCAGAGCATCATCAAAAAGGCAGTCGTATCCAGGCTGTCTGATTTTTACTGCAGGGATATTCTCCCTGAAACAGGAGAGGAATACAGAATCAGGTTCATCGCTCACAAGGATGTATTCCTGATACTGATCGATACAAGCGGGGCGGGTCTCCACAAGAGAGGCTACAGAGTTTCAGATGTCGCAGCTCCGATCAAGGAAACTCTGGCGGCCGCGCTGGTACAGCTTAGCTTTTACCGGAAAGACAGAGTCTTGGTGGACACCTGCTGCGGCTCGGGCACGATCCCGATCGAAGCAGCCATGGCGGCGCGCAATATAGCTCCGGGTCTTTCGCGAAGCTTCGCATCGATGAAGTGGGAAATGATCGGTGAAGATATCTGGAAAGAAGAAAAGAAAGCGGCTTATGAAGCGGCAGACTTTGAAACAGAACTGAATATCACCGGTATGGATATAGACAGAAGGGCGGTCAGCGCAGCAAAAGACAATGCCGATGAAGCGGGTGTCATTGATGATATCGATCTGGTGTGTATGGACATGACAAAGTGGGAGCCCGGAGCCGGGATACCTAAAGGAGTAACGTCCGATGAATACGGTGTCGTGATATCCAATCTGCCGTATGGAGTCAGGATCGGCGGCGGTACCGAAAACAGGAAGATCTACAGACATTTTGCGCACCTGATGACAGATCATCCTACCTGGTCGTTCTTTCTCATATCCTCTGATAAGGAACTTGAAAAAGAAATCGAAAAAATCACCGGCAGAAAGGCCGATCGCAGGAGAAAGCTGTATAATGGTCAGATAGAGACACAGTTCTATCAGTATCACGGCAAGAGACCTCCGCGCACGGGAGAGTAGAACAGGTCCGCAAGACCTTCAGTGCGAGAAGAGATGAGCAGATACGACATCGTATGCATAGGAATGGCGATCCTCGACTCGATCATCAAAGGATTCGATCCGGAACCTGTATCCGCGACCGGATTCAGGGCGGAGAGCGGTAGTATCAATGTCGGAGGCGATGCGGTCAATGAGGCCATCGCGTCAGCAAAGCTGGGCATGAATACTGCGCTGCTTTGCTCTATCGGAAATGATCCGGCAGGGAATATCATAGCTGATGAGCTGAGACGGAAGGGTGTCGACACCGGTCTTATTATCAGATCTGATGTGCATCCTACCCCTATCACTACCATCTTCGTTAAGGAAGACGGCAACCGCAGATCCATAACGAACAATGCTCACAGTTACAATTTTCATCCGGAGCAGTACAGAAGTGCGTTTACAGACACCAGAGCTGTCATCATGGGTTCGCTGTTCAGAGCGCCTTTCAACGATCCTGATGTCATAAAGTCTGTTGCCGGCACCGCATCTAAGTCAGGCGCGCTGGTATTTGCGGATACCAAGCTCCCTAATTTCAGACGGTTAAGTCTGGAGGATATATCGGAAGCGCTTCCGTTGATCGACTTTATTACACCTAATGAAGATGAAGGCAGGTTCTACACCGGCAAAGACGATCCCGAAGAGATGGCGGAGGTGTTTCTCAGAGCAGGAGCGCGCAATGTGATCATAAAGCTCGGCGCCAGAGGGTGCTTTTTCAGAAACAGTGAATTAGCTTTCCATACTCCTGCGTATCCTATCTCAGCTGTGGACGCTACCGGAGCCGGAGACAACTTCATTGCGGGATTTGCTTCTGAGATCATGCGTGGCAGCACAGCCTCAGATGCGCTGAGATTTGCAAGCGCGTGCGGAGCGATCTGCAGCACGGCGCTCGGAGCAGGAACCGCGCTTGAGAGCCGGGATCAGGTTGCCGGCTTCATGGCTTCGATAGACAAACGGAAAGCTATAGGGTAAAATTATCGGGAACAGATCACTCGGATGATAACAGAGAAGGAGCCTGACATGGTCAAAAAAGATTTCTATTATCCGTCTGTTGACGGCAAAACACAGATCCATGCAATCAGATGGGAACCGGAAGGAGAACCAAAAGCCATCCTCCAGATCATCCACGGGATGGTTGAGTTTATTGACAGGTATGATGATTTTGCCCGCTATCTGACTGAGCATGGTTATCTCGTAACAGGCGAGGATCATCTCGGACACGGAGCTTCCGTCAAGTCTGATGAATACCACGGGTATTTCGGAAAAGACGGAAATGAATGGGTCATTGCTGATATACACCAGCTGAGGATCATGATGCATGAGGAATTCCCTGATCTTCCTTATCTGATGCTCGGCCACAGCATGGGGTCGTTCCTCGTACGTCAGTATATAACCGAAAAAGAAGGAAGATACGCTGAAGGACTGAGCGGTGTCATTGTCATGGGAACCGGCTGGCAGCCGGGAGCAGTCCTCGCGGCGGGAAAGGCTGTTGCAAGGATGCTGGGCATCAACAAGGTCGGAAAGAGAGCAAAAGCGATCGATGTACTCTCTTTCGGAAGTTATCTCAAGAAGATCAAGGATCCTCGCACGACCTCAGACTGGCTGACCAGAGACGAAAAGATCGTAGACTGGTACAGAGCACAGCCATGGTGCACTTTCTACTTCACGCCTAACGGATACTAT
>ONHU01000018.1 GCA_900317675.1 uncultured Eubacteriales bacterium | reverse complement strand
GAAAGATTCTTCAGGTACATTTCTGTAGACACCCAGTCCGACGAAAACACCGGTACGCATCCAAGCACATCCAGGCAGTTTGATCTGTGCAGGATCCTTGCAGATGAGATGCGCAGCATGGGTATGAGCAATGTCCGCATGGACGAAGAGCATTGCTATGTATACGGAGAGATACCTGCAAACATTGAAACAGAACGCACACTGGGATTCATTTCCCATATGGATACAGCTCCCGGCCCTTCGGGAGATGCCAGCAAGGCAAGGATCGTAAGCAGCTATGACGGCGGCGTGATCGCTCTCAATGACAGCGTCTCTCTCGACCCTGCAGAGTTTCCTGAGATGAAGAACTATACAGGCCAGGATATCATCGTTACCGATGGAGTCTCCCTCCTCGGAGCTGATGACAAAGCCGGTGTTACAGAGATCATGTCCATGGCGGAGCGTCTGCTCTCTGACCCATCGATCAGGCACGGCAAGATCGCGATCGGCTTCACACCTGACGAAGAGATCGGCGAAGGTACTGAATTCTTCGATGTAGAAGGTTTCGGAGTAAAATGCGCATATACAGTTGACGGCGGCGCGATCGGAGAGATCGAATACGAGAACTTCAATGCTGCGACCGCATTCATCTCCATCGCAGGCAAGGAGATCCATCCGGGTGAAGCAAAAGGCAAGATGATCAACGCAGCAAGGATCGCCGGTGAATTCGACAGACTCCTGCCGCAGGACCAGAGGCCGGAATGCACAGAAGGCTATGACGGATTCTTCCACCTTACTAAGCTGGAAGCTAACGTAGCAGCAGCAGAGATGCAGTATATTATCCGCGATCATGATCCTAAGCTCTTCGACAGCAAGAAGGACCTCATGAAAGCTGCCGCAGATTATATCAATGCGAAGTACAACGGAGTCCTCACCCTTGAGATCAGAGACGCGTACAGAAACATGAAAGAGCTCGTAGAGCCTCACATGTATCTGATCGATGATGCCAAGGCAGCATTCGAAGCATGCGGCGTTGAGCCTCAGGTCATTCCGATCCGCGGAGGCACAGACGGCGCAGTCCTTTCATACAAAGGTCTGCCTTGCCCTAACCTCTCGACAGGCGGACACAATTTCCACAGCTGCCAGGAGTATATCCCTGTCCAGTCACTGGAAAAGATGGTCGACGTGCTCGTAGAGATCGCCAAAGTAAAATAGCAAAGCCGGGGGATCCTGTCCTCTGACGAATAAGACCCGTGATCGCATCGGTCACGGGTCTTTTGATTCCTTGATTCTGTTATCAGGTCCGGCAGCAGGCGCTATCCTTTTCTGATCCTGGATCCTATGACGGTAAGAAGATATGCTCCCAGGATCACAAGACCAATCGCGGCCTTGCCTGTTACTGTATCCATCGGCGCTGCCAGATAACCGAGCAGCGGTACGCTGACGACCTTCTTGCCCAGGATATCCGAATACGCTACAGGATCCGGATCATTCTGCTTGTTGGCATCGCCCTTGGTCACGACTTCTCCTTCAGCCAGGCGGTTCTCGACGACTCTGTGCGGAGCCGGCGCGTTCCCGGTATCCTTGCTGACGAACAGGATGATGTCACCCTCAGACAGAGTGGAAGGATCTGTCTGTGATGCGTAAATCATGCTTCCTTTAGAGATCGCCGGTTCCATATTGCCGCTGTCCACAGCATAGCGGTCGATCCCTGCGTAATGAGGAACGAAAAGAGCGAGGCATGCTGCGATCGCCGCGAGCAGTATGACCGTTCCGACAAAACCTATGAAGCCGCCGAGCACTTTCTTCCCGCGGAACTCAGGCCTTCCGTCACCCATGGCGCGAGCTTCCTTTCTGGAGCGGGCCTTCTGTTCTTCCGTCTGATCGAGGATGCCCATTTCGGCATTGGCGGAATCCGCCTTGCCTCTTGCCGCTCTGCCCTTTCTGCGGACCTCTACATCAGCGCCTTTTTTCGCGCCTGCAGGCTCTGCGTCTTTTTTACCGTATGCAAAACTGATATCTGCAGGATCTTCTGAAGGCTTGATATTCTCCACTGCCTGCCTGTCCGCTTTGCTGTATTCGTTTTTGTGTCTTTCTACTCTGCTCATTTCTTCTCAATGTCCTCCGGTCCGAAACTTTCCGGCAGCAACTCTTCCAGCGTCCATTCTCTGTAGTCTGTCGCAGATCTGGCGCATATTATTGTCATCTTCTGAGGATCGGCAAAATCCATCATGGTCTGTCTGCACACTCCGCAAGGTGTGCAGTAGTCGTGCTTCAGGATATCCTCAGCATCGTCTGAATCAGGTCCTCCGACAATGGCTATGGCGATGATCTTCCTCTCTCCCTGCGCTGCCGCGTGGAATATAGCGTTTCTCTCTGCGCATATAGTATTGGAAAGAAGCGCGCTCTCGATATTGACTCCGGTGTAGATCCTTCCTGAAGACATCAGTACCGCCGCCGCCACATTGTAATGTGAGTAAGGCGCATATGAATTGCCGAGGATGCTGATCGCTTCCTCTATCAGGACGGTCCTGATCTCTTCCGTGAGCTCCTGTCCGCACGAAGGAACAGGCGTTACCTGAAGGAAATCTTCCTGTTTTCTTTCTATCTTATACATAGGCTGGCTCCTGTCTGGCCGCTTTCTTTTCCGGTCTGCGTCTGACGCATCCCTCAGCAGGCGTTTTACTAGAACTCGAATCTGCGATTGTCCTTATCCACGATGCCTGTCGCGACAGTGCAGCTGTATCCGGATCTCGCGAAATAGTTGGCGAGAAGCTCTGTAAACAGCTTCATTGCAGCTTTGACTTCATCAAGGTTGACCCCTGCAAAACCATCGATCGGATAAAGCACTCCGCCGGTCTTGTCTGTCATCTTGCCGACCTCGCTCTGTCTCCATGTCCAGCGGCGGGTCCTTACCTCGTGTCCGGAAACATATACGACTTCTCCCGGTTCAGGGTTGTCAAACTCACCCTCAGCTGCGCCGAAAGGTCTGAACGTATCCTCAGCTGTGGCAGGCCTTACCTCGAGACCGGTATCTGCAGCGCCTCTTCCGGTTCCGTCAGGACGGACGAAGGTGTACAGATCATGTGCTCCTATAGGCAGCTTGTACTTAAGCGAGATCGCGTTTCCGAGGTCAACAGCAGGATTGATCTGAGGCATTCCCTTGCCTTTTGCGATACGGTCCATAAGCGCCTCTGCAGCGCAGGCATATCTGTTAGGATTGATCCCCAGAGCGCGGAATGCTTCTCTGTAAGGAACAACGCAAGGGTCGTTCTTGGCCTTGTTGCCGCTTTCTTCGAAATACTTTCTGACTTCCTCTGCATTCTCCTCAAGCATCCGGGTGATAGCAGGGACATCCTTTGAATTATCTATACCGGTAACGGCTACAACGCCGACTACAAAATCCGGCAGTTTATCGAATACTTCCTGGCTTACTTCATAAAACACTTCTCTGTCCTCCTTTTCATTCAAAGTGATTGTACCCTCTGAAGAGATATTTTCCAATACTTTGTGTTAAAAAAATTGAATAATACCATATATTGTTTCTTCAGCCAAAAGTAAAACGGCAGGGTTCTCCCTGCCGCTGTCTTCATACTGATCCTGATCAGTGCGGCTGCTTCAAAGCCGCTGACCGGTCTTATGCAAGTGCCTCGTTGAGTGCTGCTACGAGCGCGTCGCCGTCAAGTCCGTGAACCTGAGCTGCTGCTCCGATGGACTCACCCTGTGAAGCCGGGCAGCCAATGCACATCATGCCGTTCGCAAAGAATGTACGGACCAGTTCAGGATGCTCGCTGATAACATCGCCGATGATCATATCCTTAGTAATCATATCTGTATCTCCCTTCATCTCATGCCGTTTAACACGGTATGAACTACATGTTTTACGTGTGATTATTACTCACTGCCTCGCATATAGTACATCTGTATCTTCAGGTTGTCAAGCAAAATCCTATTGTTTCGGTAGGAAATTAAAGAGCTGCCTTGATTGCCTCAAGAAAATCATCGTACTCTTCAAATGCCTGAAGCTGCGGGTAGTCCTTTTTGATCTGCTCTGTGGACCTGAACAGGAACCCCGCCTTGCTTGCAAGGATCATTTCAAGATCGTTGTAGCTGTCTCCTGCAGCGATCGTATCGAATCCTATCGACTGCAGACCCTTTACTGTTGTCAGCTTGGAGTGTTCGCAGCGCATCCGGATATCTTCGATATATCCCTCGTCATCGATGATCAGTTCATTGCAGAAAAGTGTCGGCCATCCGAGCTTTTTCATCAGAGGCTGCGCGAACTGGGAGAATGTATCACTGAGCACGATCACCTGTGTCTCCTCGCGAAGAGCGTCCAGAAATTCCTTTGCTCCCGGAAGAGGATCGATCCTTGCGATCGTGTTCTGTACGTCCTTAAGTTTGAGTCCGTGCTCTTTTAGAACACCGATTCTCCAATGCATAAGCTTGTCATAATCCGGTTCATCTCTGGTCGTCCTTCTGAGTTCAGGGATCCCGCTCTCTTCACTGAATGCGATCCATATCTCCGGTACCAGCACACCTTCCATGTCAAGACACACTACGTTCATCGCTTTCTCCTTTTCAATAATCAATCATTTCACTGCAGCAGATGTTTTCTCCCGGCAGTTTTGCAGCTCGCTATTCCAGTGGAAATCCGAAATAACCTCTCAGCTTTCCCTGTACAGCTGACGCGTACATTGACTGGCAGCTTCCCATTCCGGGCGTCCTGTAGATCAGACCTTCATGCTCAAGATAACCCGCCAGTCTTGCGGCTATCTCGATATCTATTTCTTCTGAGATCTCTGTCAGCATCGGATTGACGAGCAGCTCAGATACGATCACACCTGTCTGCTGATCCCCGGATCCGGAAAGGACGCAGACCGCATCGCCTCCGTTGATCACACACAGACCGTCTCCGTCAAGGCTGCAGTCCCTGACTGCCTCCATCATCGGCTCGCTCAGAGATACGTGAGGCGTATCGGCAAGAAACGCTTCTCTGTACCTGTTGTACAAAGCCGCGCCGGCAGATACTACGCTGAGACCCGGATCAAAGGCATCGAAGTCATCGTCATCATCAAACATATCTTCGTCATACATCAGTATATCTGAGAATGCTTTTCCTTCGAAAGCAAAGAATCCTTTCTCATATCCGAATGATCCGTAATAATCCTCCAGTTCCGGTTCAGCTGGAGATACAACAGAAAGCGCGCGGAGATCTTCCGTTACGGTTTTCTTCACATGCTCTGTCAGCCTGCCCGCATATCCCCGGCCTCTGTATCCCGGGTCGGTGCATACCGCATAGGTCACATATACCGGGAGCCCTGCGAATTCTCTGTCCGGAAAGATAACAGGGTCCTCTTCATCCATCGTTTCACCGGGATCAGGAATATACATGGTTCCGCACCTGTACAGCGTGAGAGCCGATACGACCCTGCCATCGTCACAGATGACATATCCGGCGATCTCTCCTTTTTCTTCGCTGAAACTCAGGTCTGCGCCGAATCTCCTGTAGAATGCGTCTACAAACTCCGGCTCATCGCCGAAAACTCTGCACCAGAGATCTCTGAGTCCTGCGTATTCTTCTGTACTTGTGACTTTTCTGATCTGCGGATCCATCATTAGATATATTACTATTTCTCCTTGGCGAAATACTTCATCAGAAGAATATCAGGGTGGTAGCTTTCCTTTGCCTTTCTGAGTCCCTCGATCCCCATATCCTCTTCGCGGTTGAAAGCAATTATCTCCGGCAGCTCGGCATGGATCATCCTGGCGAATTCGCGGTTCACCATCGTATATCCGCCCTCGACTCCCGGAAGAGCCTTCTCGAAATGCACGTCGAAGACTTCATTGTCCAGTCTGGTCCCTGCCGTAAAAGCAACAGGCTCCCCGTTCTGGTAGAGCAGTCCGCCGATGAAGCCAAGCTCGTCATAGTTCTCAAACATCTCCTCTATGGCGGTCGCCTCATCTGACAGCTCCGGATCGTCTTTTTCCTTATAGAACTTGTCGACAAACGCTCTTGCCTCGTCTATCGACGAACTTTTATATACGCCTTTCTCGGCAGTCCCTCTGCATGATGTTATGCAACCGCAGGAATCCGGCGCGATGCGGTGGAATTCCCAGGCTCCGTTGCGTTCAAAATGCTTGATATGGTTGCGTTTTGACGAAAGGTGGCGCCCCGCGAGCTCGCAGAGCTTCTCGGTTGTATAAATATAGTCCGCGTTATTGCGGTCTTCGGTGATCTCAAATCTGTCTCCGTAGAGCGGCAGGAATTCCTCGAGCGTCTTGTCTGTAAGACCTCTCAGAACAAGCTTGTCGCCAAGCTCATGCGCTTCTTTCAGAAGCAGTTCGATTGATTCCGCCGGATCTCCGTCTCCCTTCGGATACGCATATACACCCCACTGAGGCATCCCGACAAGAAGTCTGCTTCCGCAGAATGCGATCTGGGGTCTGTATGCTTTTCGCCAGATATACAGGTTGGCGAATCCATAGTCAGCGCCATGACATCCGCTGGCGCATATCTTTTCCTCTATTGCAGGCTTATCTGCCAGTTCGACGTCTTTCCATTCGATCATTGTCCCTGATCCTCCCGATCATGATCCCCATCACTCCTGATCAGGTTATTCAGCGTCTTCTTCCTTAACTTCTGCGGCTTCATCAGCAGCCTCAGCGATTTCTACTGTCTCTTCAGCAGCCTCTGCGATTTCTTCTGCCTCTTCAGCAGCCTCTTCCGGTACTGCCTCTGTTTCTTCATCTGAATTGACAAAGACGGCCTCTACAGACTCAGTTGCTTTTGCCTCAGCAGCCTCTTCTTCAGTGATAATGCCTGCCTTGATCTTGGCAGCTTCTCCCTTTGCAGCCTGCTTTTCTTCTCTTGCTAACCTCTTTGCCTCTTTTTCCTCAGCGATCTCTTCTTCTGTCATCCAGTTCGCCGGATTGAGTTTTCTGACCTCGTCAAGAATGAAACCGGCCATGAAGATAACGATCGCATTTGTCAGAGGTCCGAGACCATTCTGGAGCAGATATCCGAGAGTCTCTCCAAGACCGGCTTTCATCTGATAAGTCGCATAGTACTCATTGATGCTGTGGATCGTGCTGAACATAATAGCGATGAAATAAACAGCAACGAGAGCTGCTATTACATAACAAGCGATAGCGATTGGTGATTTTCTAAATTTCTTCATTGGTATTTCTGCCTTTCGTATTTTTTGGCCGGCAAGCTTCGCCGGCAATCAGTATCGTTTAATAATATACCCAAAGCCGCACTGTTTTCAATCTTTACAGCTTCCGGTTCGGATCAGAGATGCCAGTCTACCGGCATTTCTCCGCTGTCTTCCAGGAAAAGACTGCACCTTGAGAAATATCTTCCTCCAAAGAAGCCCCTGTAAGCAGACAGCGGGCTCGGATGCGGCGCCTGGATGATGAGATGCCTCAGTCTGTTTCCCTCTGATTTCAGTATCAGCTCTTTCTTGGCTCCTGCCTGCGCGCCCCACAGGATGAATACCATTGGCTTTTCTCTTGACGCAAGGAGCTCTATGATACGGTCAGTGAAATTCTCCCAGCCCTTTCCTCTGTGCGATCCCGCTTCATGCGCGCGGACTGTGAGGACGGTATTGAGAAGCAGGACTCCGCTTTCTGCCCACGGCTTCAGGATCGCTTCTCCGGGCTGTGTCCTGACCGCATTGGCGTATTCCGGGCCCAGATCATCCGCCAGTTCCTTAAGAATATTGACCAGCGAAGGCGGCTCCTGCATCCCTTTCGGTACGCTGAATGACAGTCCCTGAGCCTGACCCGGTTCGTGATAGGGATCCTGCCCGAGTATCACGACCCTGACATCCTCGTATGCCGTAGTTTTAAGCGCGTTGAACACATCACCGGCCGGAGGATATACCGTACTGCTGTTATATTCGTCCCTGAGAAAAGTTCTGAGCTCCTGATAGTACGGCTTGTCCCATTCATCCGCAAGCAGCTGATCCCAGTCATTTCCGATCCTGACCATGGCTATCTCCTTTTCAAAAAAGAATCAGCCGGTATGTTAGCTGCCGGCTGTTCTGCCAATTACCTTATACTACTTGGACAGCACATATTCTGTCCCCTGAGGATCCGTCAGTTTCATGACGCCTTTGTCGTTGATCGATCCTGTAAGAGTTGTATCATCGTCATATTTAACGGTAATCGTGCCATCCTTGGCCTGTTTCCACTTGCCGGAGTATTCCTCTCCGAGAAGCTTGACCTCACACTTGCCGCTCTTCTGCAGCTTCATGGAACCTACCGCGGTGAGTCCGAAGCTTTTTGCATCATCCGAATTCATCTCTACGTCCCCGGCGGTGACTTTTTCTATTACCCAGAATCCTACTGCAGAGCCGGATGAACCGCATGCCGTAAGCATCAGCGATGCTGCGATCACCAGCATCAGTATCAGAGATATTGTTTTCTTCATTGTCACTGTGCCCTTCTAACCATCTTAAAACCTATGCGCCGATGATACCACGACTTTCCTCTGTTTTTTTGATGACAATGTGAACGATCGATGCGACAAGCATTCCGATCAGCAGTCCGCATATAACATCCGAAGGATAATGCATGCCCAGATAAAGCCTGGTTATGCCTACCAGCACAGACAGCACCACGGCAATAACAGCTATCCTGTGCATAATGCGCGGATCAGCGCCGTCTCCTTTCCACCCCAGACAGGGAACATCTTCATATGACTTGCGGGACCCGATCTTCACCGGTCTTGTCGCGAGGAACATCGCCCAGGCGAAACCCATGGTATTGGCGGAGTGTCCGCTCGGGAACGATGCGTCTCCCGGATGAGGCAGGAGCTGCATCACCTCTGCAAATGTCTCAAATGGTCTGGCTCTGTCAAATGCCGGTTTGAGGATCATATTGCAGCATATAAACGTCAGCGCAAGCGACAGCGCGCAGAGGATCCCGAGCCGCCGTGTGCGCCTGAAGAGAAGCATGATGATACATGCCGCGATTATGACATATCCCCCTTCGCCCAGAAGGGTGATTGCCTTCATGATCGGAGTAAGCCAATCGGCATACAGCGCGTGCTGGATGCCGATCAGTAAGTTGCCATCTAACTGTGTAAATGTGTCCATTGATTATTTGCACATTCCTTCTGGATAATTGATATAAACTTTAGGGATCCTGAGATCGAAGCAGCAGGTGATCTCGTAGTTGATCGTTCCGTTGATCGCAGCGAGGTCATCAGCGCTGATTTCCTGATCTCCCTGCTTTCCGAGGATGACTACCTCATCACCGAGCTTGACATCAGGTACTGCGCTGACATCGATCATGCACTGATCCATGCAGATGTTGCCGACAACAGGGCACTTTACGCCTCCTACGAGAACGCTGATCTTACCGCTGTTCAGTCTTGAATAACCGTCAGCATATCCGATTCCTATTGTAGCGATCTTGGTCTCTTTGTCTGAAGTGAATTTGCGTCCGTAGCTGACCGATGTTCCCGCAGGTACCGTCTTGAGATTGACGATCTCTGCTTTGACTGTCATGACAGGCTTCAGGTCAAGCACTTTTCCCTTCAGATATCCGGATGGAGCAAGGCCGTAGAGAATGATTCCCGGACGGCATGCATCGAAGTGGATTTCCGGATAGACCATGATGGATGCGGAGTTAGCGCAGATCTTCTTAGGGTCGAATCCGGCTGCGTTAAGCTTTTCCATGAATGCCTTGTAGTTAGCGATCTGCATGCCGGTGTACTCTCTCTGCTCTTCGTCAGCAGTCGAGAAGTGTGTGATAACACCGCGAAGATCGATTCCAGGGAGCTCTGCGAACTTCTTGAAGTTCTCTACCGCAAAGTCGCGCTCTTCATCTGTGAAGACTCTGAATCCGATCCTGCCCATGCCTGTGTCAAGAGCAAAGAGACATTTTGCCGGCTCTGCTCCCTCTGCGACTACAGCATCGCTGAGCGCTTTGACATAGTCATAATGCATTACTACCGGTGTCAGGTCGTATTCGATCACTGTATCCACACATTCTGCAGGTGTGAGTCCGAGTACAACTATGCTTCCCTCAATACCGTCTTCACGGAGATTGATGCCTTCCTCAAGTGTTGCAACCGCGAAATGATCGACGCCGTTGTATTTGAGGACCTTGGCGCATTCGGTAGCACCATGTCCGTAACCATTAGCCTTGATAACTCCGATCATATTCGGGCATTTCATCTGGCGCTTGATCTCTTTTACATTATGGTCGAATGCCGACATATCTATCTCGGCCCAGACCTGTCTCAAAGTATCCTTATACATAATATCGCTCCTTACCCTAGCATCAGGCTTAAGATGCGGCTCATGCCGGCTTGCAGGGCCGCATCTCAGTACTTTATCGATATATTGATCAGTATATAAATTTTACTACTGTTAAGATTTGATATCAATAATCCAGATGATTACTCTTGCGCTGTTTCAGCCGCAGGTCTGCTGATAAGCTGGATCTCTTTGAGAGTCATATCGTCCTTGCTGTAAATGATCTTGACAACGTCACTCTTCTGCGGATAGTAGCCTGACGCGATTTTTGTATTTTCGTCAGCCTTCAGTTCAATGTCTGCACCGTCGGCAAGCTTTACTTTAACAGTCTTGTTAGTCTCATTTCCTTCGACGATCGTTCCCTGGCAGTCGATCAGAATCTCTTCTTCGGTTGTCATATCACTCTGATCCTCTTCGGTATTCTGGTCGTCCTGGGTATCCTGGTCATCCTGAGTGTCCTGATCATCCTGGGTGTCCTGGGTATCCTGGGTATCCTGGTCATCCTGGGTATTCTGGTCATCCTGGGTGTCCTGATCATCCTGAGTATTCTGGTCGTCCTGAGTATCCTGGGTGTCCTGAGTATTCTGGTCATCCTGGGTATTCTGATCGTCCTGGGTATCCTGATCATCCGGACCAGGCTGCTCCTCATGCTTCTGGACGAGTTCAAGCTTGTAAAGGTTCATATCCGATTCTGTGTAAGTCGCGGTTACAGCATCGCCGGCTTCAGGTACGAATTCTTCAGGTACAAGCTCGGTATCATCTCTCAGCAGGAGGCGGAGAGTTGATCCGTCTTCGAGGGTGATGACACACATGTTTTCCTCGGTTTCACCATCCGCGTCGATCCAGACAGCGATCAGACCGCTAGCAGTCTTCTGCTCTTCAGGCTGTGCTTCTTCCTTAGTTTCTTCACCCTGCTTCCCTATGACCGGATCCTTCTTGCCCTCTTCCTGTTCAGGAACCTTATTGCTTTCTTCCTGCTTCTTTTCAGCTTCCTGCTTGCCGTTCTCCTTCTTCTCTTCAGGCTTTTTCTCCCATACGGCATTTACCGTCATATCCTTAGTGACTTTAGAGAATGATTTATCCCATCCCTTGAAGGTGTATCCTTTTCTGGTCGGGTTTGCAGGTGCTTCAGCAGCCTTTCCGCTTACGACTTTTTCTGACTTCAGAGTCTTGCCGTTGCCGTCTGTAAATGTGACGGTGTACTTGACTGGGTCAGGAGTCTTCTTGACGCAGTAGATATTGGTTGCAGTACAGTCTCCCGAAAGACGTCCTTTGTATGTTACTTCAGCCTTGCAGCCTTCAGCCATCTTGTCTCCGCTGTACTTTGTGTTTCCGTCGATATTGATAATATAAGCAGTCTTATCCGTCTTGAGAACGATATAATCGCCCCTTATTTTGTCAATCGTTCCGTTGACCGAACGGGTGTATTCCTCAGCATGTCTTATGATCTCAATCTCGGATGCAAAAGGTGTCTCGTTCAGGCTTCCGCTGAAAGTGATCTTTACATAATCACCGACTTTTACATACTTGTCTATTCCGGTGACCTTTGATGACTGGTCAAACTTGAATCTGTATGAGTTTGCGGAATCTATCGAAAGAAGAAGTGAAGACTGGGTGAACTCGGCTACATTACCGCTTACAGTGCTGGTTTTCGATTCTTCCTTCTTTTCTGTGACTTGTATCCTTGACGCATAAGGATATTCGCTGATATTTCCGGTGTATACGATCTTGACCTTGCTTCCTACCGTAAGATCGCCGGACGTCTCAGAAAAGTCGTTTCGCGCAAAAGTGACCGTCATGCTTTTGCCCGTAACAGTAACTTTATCATCCGTTACTTCTGTGATTGTCCCCTCAAAGACCTGTTCTTCATGTGAATTCTCTTTGAGTTCTATCTTGTCAGCGTATTTTTTGCCTCTCGTCACATGATAGCTGACATGAACAATGTCGTTGACACTGAGCATTTCAGCTCCGTTCAGATCATATACAGTGCTGTCCAGTGTCATGATCTCGACAGCCTCGCCTTCTGAATCGACAACGACTTTGTCGTCAAGAGCCTGCAAAAGCTTACCTGAAACATCTCCTGTCTCAGGCTCTTTGTGGCATGCTCCGAGCGGGACCATCAGACACAGAACCAGCATAAATGCTATAAACTGCTTCAGTCTCTTCTCCATCTTATAGTTCCTCCTTTTCAGGCGTCAGGGCTTCCGGCTGCTTCCGGAGCGCCTTTCACCGATTTGACCATCTGTTTAATTATACTCTATTCATCTTGCCCATTGAAAGAAATAATATTCTCCTGCGCCTTGATATAAGCGTTGAAGTGTGTTATCATACGTGAGCAAAACAGAGATGTCACGTCTCAGTAGCTCAGGGGACAGAGCACCGCTCTCCTAAAGCGGGTGTCGCGCGTTCGAATCGCGCCTGGGACACCATCCGGAAACGCCGGAGTTTCAATACTTCCGGCGTTTTTCTTTTGCCTGCTTTAACAGCGAAGTGACATGGAACGGCTCCATCCGGCACCACCAGTGTGCCTGCAGTGATGCCATTTTTCTATTCAAATAATACGTTCCCGTCACGCTTTGTTCAATCATCAATCAGCTCTCTGCCAGTTGCAAAAGCATCACCCTGACAGCAGTACGTTGCTTAAGCAACAGAACACCTCGCAAGTGACTTGCAAAGCATGAGCGAAAAGAAACGCGGAAAGGACTTTTCCCGGCAACTGTACATGAACGGGTCAAATCCCTGATTTCATGTACAAGGATCCCTGTCTCACAGGGGATAAGCAACGGAATAACCGGTATAAGCGTCTGATATTGTCGAAGCCTTTTGCACAAAAGCCACTCTCGGGAGCGCAAAAGCTTTAAAATGACCCCGCTGACAATTTCATCTCTCTTACTATTGTACATGGAATCTTCGATTTCGCCTTTTTATGTACAAAAACTCCCAAAAGTGCTTTTCAGCAATGATGAAAAGCCGGAGGTGTGAGGCTCCCCGGATTGTCAGATTCTGAGGATCGCTTCACAGCTCCGGCCTTTTGATTATCTCTGTCATCACCTGTCAGCTGTCCTGTCCGGTCTGGTCCCGGCCGATCAGCAGTATCGCTGTGATGACCATTATGATGCCGGCGATTTTCATGAGACCGGACTCTTCATGGAAAATCAGTATGCCGACCAGCGATCCGACAATAGGTTCGGTCGCTCCGTATATCGCGGCTTTGCCGCTTTCGATCAGTTTCAGCCCGGCAGAGAACACATACTGGGCGATCACTCCTGTCACCAGGCTCATCAGAAAAGCGACTCCTATGATCACAGGTTCCGCTTTGCATTTTGAAAGCAGGTCTCCTGCGCCGCTCAGCGGTATCAGGAAGAGAAAGCTGAACAGGAGCGTATACAGCGTCACCGTCTCCGGATCATTCCTCCTGACCGCCGCGCTTGTAAGGATGTTGTTCAGCGCGTAAGCAAGTCCTGTCAGGACGCCGGTAAGTATCGCCACAGGCGGCGGAGTGTATCCTTCTCCGAGTACGCCTGTTACGAGCACGCAGCCTGCCACGGTCAGCACGAGAGCGGCGATCTTCGGCAGGGTGAATCTCTCCCCGAAAAAGATCCTCGCCAGTATCATAACGAACACAGGGGATGTGTACAGGAGTACGACAGCGATCGAAGCCCGGCTGTGGATGATGGTATAGAAATACAGGAAATTGAACATCACCCCGTTGATCAGGCCGCAGAGCATGATCAGGCCAAGATCTCTGAAGCGGATCCTGAACTTCTGAGGATCGCGGATCAGAATGATCAAAGCAAAAAGCGCCACGGAGATCATCTGCCGGATAAAAGATATCTGCATTGTTCCGAGGCCTGCGTCAGACAGGTAATTAATGAAGATGCTGATCACGCCCCAGCAGGTTCCCGCCAGGATGATCAGCAGCGCGCCTTTTTGGTTGTTGTTCAATCCTCTTCCATCCTTATCTGTTATATATTGTCTTCCGTCCGGTTCTGCCGCGGCTGGACCGTTGTTATCAGAACACCGGCAAATACGATTATGATCCCGGCGATCTGCCTGAGAGTTATCGGCTCTCCGAGCATGATGTATGAAAACAGCGCGACAAATACCGGCTGGGAGGCATAAATGATCGTTGAATGTGCTGCTGAACTGTATTTTTCGGCAGCTGTCTGAAGTATGAAGCCAAGCGCCCCGCAGCCGAGCGCCAGATACAGAAGCTGGCCCCAGCCCGCCGGGCTGACCGGGAGCCTGAAGCCGTCTTCGAGAACAAAAGAGAATACCGCTCCGTATACTGCTACGAAAATCAGCTGGAACGTTCCCAGCACTACAGGATCGTCCGTCCTGGCATATCTCTCTGTATACAGCATCTGGAATGAATAAAAGAACGCGCTGAAGATACAGATCACATCGCCTTTATTCAGAGTGAAGCGTCCCGAAAGACACATAAGCCCGACGCCCACGAGTGTGATCACGATACTGGCCGTCTGCCTGGCTGACGGAGCTTTCTTTTCCTGTACCCAGACAATCAGCGGCGTGAAGAATGCCACAAGGCTCATCATAAAGCCCGCGTTTGAAGCGGTCGTATACTTGCAGCCAAGCACCATGCACAGATATGAAATGAACAGGAATGTCCCCAGCACACCCGAATGAAAAGCTGTCTCCCTGCCCGCGGCACTGTAGCGCCTGTGAAACACAGCAAAACAGACCGCGAATGCAATCAGAAATCGGAGCGCCACCATGTTGAATACTTCGAGCTCAGCCAGTATCTGCTTGGAGAATATGGTCATGGCGCCGAAGATCATGGTGGCTCCCAGCATCATCAAATCACCTGCAAGTGATCGTTTCATCAGTCTTAAGACCCCTTTACCCTTTTCTGACAATCAGCCGGTCATTCACCGAGATATCTCCTGAGCTCGGTCTCTGAATCGGCAACGATCTTTTCTTCATCTATACCGGTTATCCTGCAGTGATCCACAGTTACTTTGCCGTTGACAACGGTGTAATCGACTGCGCCTCTGAGTCCGACTGTGCCGAGTACGGACTTCGGATCATAGCACGCGCCGACAAGTTCAAGACGGCTGCTGTCTACCAGGAAGAAGTCTGCGCATTTTCCTGTCTCGACAGATCCGATCTCTGTGTCTCTTCCAAGCAGCCTTGCCGATCCCATCGTCGCCATCTTGAGAAGATCGTAGCCGGTCGGCGCCTTTCTGCTGGAATTGAGGCGGTGCAGCAGGAATCCGACTCTCAGCTCTTCAAGCATATCCGAGCCGTCGTTGGATGCGGATCCGTCAACACCGAGTCCTACAGGGATGCCCATCTCGAGCATCTCCGGGATCCTGGCGATACCGGAAGAAAGCTTCATGTTGGAGATCGGACAGTGGCATACGCCGGTACCCGTCTCAGCGAGAAGTTTCAGCTCTTCATCGTTGAAATGAATTCCGTGAGCATACCAGACGTCGTCTCCGACCCATCCGAGTTTCTCCATGTAAGCAAGAGGCCTGATTCCCTCGCGCTCGAGCATGTAGTTCTCTTCGTCCTTGGTCTCGCACAGATGCGTGTGGAGCCGTACTCCTTTTTCACGCGCAAGGATGGCACTTTCTCTAAGCAGCTCCTCAGATACCGAGAACGGCGAGCACGGAGCAAGCGCGATCCGTCTCATGGATGTGAAGGATCTGTCGTGATACTTATCGATCAGATCGATGCTGTCTTTCATGATCTCATCCACTGTCTGCACAACGCTGTCAGGCGGCAGGCCCCCGTCCTTTACAGAAAGATCCATCGAGCCTCTGGAGAAATGCATCCTGACGCCCAGCTCGTCTGCTGCGGCTGCCTGCGCACCGATCAGATCGCCGGCTCCCTTCGGGAACACGTAGTGGTGGTCGAAAACAGTCGTGCAGCCGTTTTTCATCAGTTCTCCCATTGCTGTCAGCGATGAAAGATATACAGTGTCTGAATTGAGGTTTTTCCAGATCTCATAAAGTGTCTTGAGCCAGTCAAACAGCTCCATGTTCTGGACTTTTTCCAGATTGCGCGAAAACACCTGATAGAGATGATGATGGGCATTGACAAGCCCCGGATAACAAAGCATGCCGCTGCCGTCGATCACTGTATCTGCGTCATGCTTTTCCGGTCCGATGTATTTGATCAGACCGTCTTCACAGTATAGGTTTACATTTTCATATACATTGTCTTCCTTGTCACAGGATACGAGGAAACGAATATTATTGACCGATAACGTGCTCATCGTCCACCCTCCTTTGTATTTTTATTTATAATGATTCTATCATATATATTTCTTGATTTGCATTCCCGAATCTGATACAACCATCTGGTATCAGATTATTCATGCAGATAAGGGGCTTTATGGAGATTCAGAAAGACAGGACAAAATCAGCTACGCTGGCAGCGCTTGGAACCTGCGTGATATACGGTTTCAGCTTCATGGCTTCACGCATTGCGCTTCAGCATGCGCCTGCTGCCATCATGCTTGCGATCCGTTTCCTGGTCGCTATGCTTGTCATGCTGCTTTTGCTGGCTTCCGGCAGGTTCAGGATCGATCTTAAAGGAAAACCTGTCGGCAGATTTCTGCTGATGGGTCTCTGCCAGCCTGTGATCTATTTCATCGGAGAGACCAACGGCATCAACTTTACGAGCTCTTCTTTTGCAGGCATCCTGATCGCTACGATCCCGGTGGCCACAGCTATGCTCTCTGCCGTCTTTCTTCACGAAAAGATGTCTCTTCGGACTTTCGGATGGATCATATGCTCCGTCATAGGTGCTTTCATAATCTCAGCCGCACAGACAAGCTCGGGTGCGATCCAGCTCAAAGGGATCCTCTGGCTGCTCGTGGCTGTCATATCCGCTGCCGTCTTTTACGTGCTGAGCAGATCCGCATCAGATGTCTTCACACCGTTTGAACGTACTTTTATCATGATGTTTCTGGGCTGGGTGTGTTTCACCGTTCAGGCCGCAGTGACACACGGAAAAGACTTCATCCCGCTTATGAAAAGCGGCCTGACTGACTTGAATGTAATGCTGCCGATACTGTATCTGTCGGTGATCTCGTCAGTAGTTGCTTTCATGCTTCAGAATTACTCCGTAACATATCTGGAGCTTGCCAGGATCACCGTATTTGAAAACGTGATCCCGGTGATCTCTGTCGCGGCAGGCGTCCTCTTACTGGGCGAGCCTTTTTCTCCGGTGCAGCTGGCCGGCATGGCTCTGATTCTTCTCGGCGTATATAAAGTCACGACATCCGACTGATGTATTTTACCTGTGAAAAGTGCTATTATTTCATAGGAACATTCGAACCACACATAGCTTAAACAGAAAACAGAAATGGAAATCAACAAAAGAACTTTATACCGGGCAGGCATGATCGTGCTCGGAAATCTGTCCTACTCTGCAGGCGTCAATCTCATGATCAACCCGATCCATCTGTACAGCGGAGGATTTACGGGAATCGCCCAGCTTATCAGGATGCTTCTCCTGGATGTCCTTCACTTCCCTCAGATCGGCAGCCTTGATTACATGGGTATCATTTATTTCCTTATTAATGTCCCGTTCTTCATCATGGCATACCGGGTCATGGGCCGCAAGTTCTGCATCACAACACTCATCTCGATCGCAATGGCTTCAGCCTTTCTTTCGATCATACCGGTCCCGCAGACCCCGATCGTAGACGACCGCATCCTCGCAGCGCTGGTAGGCGGTCTCGGCTCAGGATTCGGTGCCGGTCTCGTACTGAGAGCAGGAAGTTCTCAGGGCGGCCAGGATCTGATCGGCGTCTGCCTTGCAAAGACCCATCCGGACTTCAAGGTCGGAGCGATCGGCATCGTGATCAGCGTTACGATCTATACGATCTGCCTCTTCATATATGATGTGCAGACTGTACTCTACTCGATCATATTTGCTGTTATGACAGGGATATTCATCGACAGAGTCCACACCCAGAACATCAAGATCGAGTGCATGATATTCACGAAAAAAGAAGGTCTCGCCTCCGCCATCCTCAATGAGGTCAACAGGGGCGTCACCACCTGGGAAGGCATCGGAGCCTATACCCAGAGCGATACTCACGTGATAGTTACTGTTATCTCAAAATACGAAGAGCCTCATCTTCGCGAGGTCATCGCGAGGATCGATCCTGACGCGTTTATGATCATCACAGATAACGCCCGCGTAGCCGGCTATTTCCAGAAGCGGTTCACTGAGTGACCGGCAGTATAAATGAAATTGAAAACTGACCTCTTCCGGGCGATCTGCTCTGTCGCCTTCAGGGGTCAGTTTTATTATTCAGCGTTATTCTTTTCTTCGGTGTCAGTGATCGACTCCCTGACTTTTTCAATCTTTTCCTGAAGCTGGTTTGATACCCGTTCATGCTGCCTGTGCGCGGTATTCCTCACTCCGGTCCCTTTCAGATCGCTTCCTTTGATAAGGTCCTTGACGGCCACATACTTGTCCGCGATCGAAACGATCATGCCTTCCTTGGTATTCGGAGCCTTGGACCCTCCTGCCGGCCACATGTGCCTCTCTATGATCTCAGCAGATTCATCAGTAAGCTCCGGCACCAGATGCCTGGCAACATCGACCGAGTCGCGCGGGTGCTCCACGCTGCACTCCTTTTTGCTGCTGTACTTTTCGTCTCTTCCCAGAATTCCCAGGTCGTGGCACAGCGAACCGACCACGACTGCCGGAATATTGGTCGGGATGTTGAGTTTCCTGAGGGCATAGCAGATCATGATGCTTGAAGCAGCCACACGAAGAGTATGCTCTCCGACCGTAGACCACAGGTGATGTGTCTGGCCGAACGCATCTTTCAGCTCTTCAGAATTCAGGATCTCGCTGCCGTACTTCTCCATATCTTTTTCGATACGTTTGCGGCGGTTCTGCCTGTCTGCTTTGATTCTCTTTTTCAGCGATGACTCGTAATACGGATTGCGCAAAAGTTTTTCCTCCGGGTACTCTCTCTTCTCCCGATCAGATTTGAGGCCTATTTGATGTTATTTTATCAGCTTTCTGTCATTTCAGTCAATAAAACACCCCGGCCTGCGATATGTCCGGGGTTGTCATTAACCGGTTCTGCGGTCATTATCTGTAATCGGCGTTCTTAACGCCCTGCTCTCTTACGAGCTCTCTCAGCCTCTCCATTTCATCTTTGCCCGGTGTGAAGAAGTCATCCTGAAGCCACTGCATACCCAGCGCCTCATATTTTATCTTGCCGAGACGGTGATACGGCAGAAGCTCCATTCCGGCATCCGGCAAAACGCTTCGCACGTAGGCCGCGGATGCCGAGATATTCTCCTCGCTGTTGTTGACTCCGCCGATGACAGGGATGCGGACTACGATCTCAGGTCCCCGGCCCGCGCACCCGCCGTCCTTCTTTCTGAGGGTCCCGAGGTTTCGGATATTCTGAAGGATCTTCTCATTGCTTACGCCGGTGTAACGCATATGGACTTCAGGATCCATATGCTTCAGATCGATGAAGATAAGATCCATCCGTTCAAGTGAATCTTTTACCCTGTCAAACTCGAAGTATCCGCATGTTTCCAGAGCGAGGCTGTAGCCCATATCGTAAAGTTCGCGTGAAAGATATTCGAGAAACTCCGGCTGTGAAGTCGCTTCTCCTCCGGAAAAAGTCACACCGCCCCCGCTGAAAGAATAGAAGATCCTGTGTCTGTGGACCTCTTCGATCACCTCATCGGCGTCCATCAGAGAGACCATCCTGATCCGGGCGTTTTCCGGGCATGCGTCCGCGCACGCTCCGCAGGCGATGCAGAGCTCATGCCCTGTTTTGCCTGAAGCCGCCTCGTCCATGTCGGTCCCGATGCCCTGCGGACATACGGAAACGCAGGCGCCGCAGCCAATGCACCTGCGGCGGTACCATCCGACGACTTCCTTCCGGCTGAAGCCTTCCGGGTTGGAACACCACTTGCATCTCAGCGGACAGCCGGCCATGAATATATTCGTTCTGATCCCCTCTCCGTCATTGACGGAAAAGGGCTGTATCTGCATTATGTATCCCTTCATATCGGATGTGTCTGTCAGAATTCCGTATGAGCGTTCCTTGCCATGATGGAATCCTGCATCTCTCTGGAGAGATTGGTGAACTGCGCGCTGTAGCCGGCTACTCTTACAAGCAGACTTCTGTATTTCTCAGGATGCTTCTGCGCGTCAGCAAGCACCTCATTGGAGATCGTATTGAACTGGACGTGGAACCCGCCGAGCGCGAAATAACTCTGCAGCATCGCTCCGAGGTTCGCTCTGCCTCTTCTGGTTGCGACCAGATCATGATTGAGTCTGAGATTGAGAAGCGTACCGCCGCTGTGGATATCGTGATTCATCTTAGCTGCGCTGCGAAGGGCTGCCAGGCAAGTCGATGTGTCGCTGCCGGTGTAAGGTGAAACGCCTTCATTGATCGGATCCTTTGCGTGCCGGCCCTCAGGCGTTGCGCCGAGAACTTTGCCCGTAGGCAGATAATTCGAGATGCCCATGAATGCCGTTACGAAGTGGTTTCCGTACAGGTCATCGTACTTGGTGACTTCTTCATAGAAGAAATCCGCCAGGTCTCTTGCGATCGAGTCGACGTAGTCGTTGTCGTTGCCGTATTTCGGGCAGGCAAGAGCAAGCTCTCTGAGCTGCTCATATCCTTCCCAGTTGCTGTCGATCGCATCGATGATCTCCGCCATCGTTGTCACCTTGTCCTCAAAAACGAGTTTTCTGATGACAGCAAAAGAGTTGGCTGTTACGGACAGACCTACGCCCGTAAACACCGGACCGATGTTGTACTTGGCTCCGCCGTCGACCAGGTCCTTTCCGTTTTTCATGCAGTATTCGTTGCACGCAGACATGAACGGTCCGATCTCCCTGTGGATCTCCTGCGCGGTGACCAGGCTTATGACACCGTGCCGCACGAGGTATCTGAACTGCTTTTTCCACGCCTCGAGGATCTCATCCATAGAGGCAAAGGTCTTAGGGTCTTTCTCAGGCAGCGATACCTGCTCGCCCGAAAGTCTGCTGCGTCCCCGGTTGAGAGCAAACTCGAGGGCAGCGGCAAAGCTGATACTTGCGGCAGAAGTCCACTCAAAAGTCTTTCTCGAATGAGGCACTACGCAGCCGCAGTTGTTCCAGTCTCTGGCATCTTCAGGTTTATATCCCAGATTGGAAAGCATCTGGTATCCCGTCCTGTCACCGTGGATCGCCGGGAAGCCGCAACCAGTGGAAACGAGCTCAGTCACTGCTTCCATGAATTCAGGCGGGCAGTCAGGATGGATCCTGCAGCTGAGAGTTGGCTGATGAGTCATGCACTCCCTGGTTGCCTGTATCGCCATGTATGAAACAGTGTTGGTCGCGTCAGAGCCGTCGACCTTGGTGCCGCCGACTGTGAGGTTTTCAAAATTGGTATATCCGGCAAAGAAGCTCGCTGTGTTCTTGGATATAGTCCATGCCCACTCGCTGTATTTGAGCCACAGGCATTCGACCAGCTCAAGAGCCGTATCATAATCGATCACGCCTGCTTCTTCATCGGCTTTGTAGTAAGGATACATATACTGGTCAAACCTGCCCGGATTCCACGCAAGCGGGTTCTCTGCGATGATCCCTCCGAGCTGTACGAACCACACGAACTGGATCGCCTCTCTGAACGATGCAGGAGGATTCTCAGGAATGCGCGCGCATACTGCCGCGATCTCCTCGAGCTCCTTCTTTCTCTTCGGATCAGCCTCGGTTTCAGCCATTTCTGCTGCTTTAGCGGAATAGCGTCTGCCAAGCGTGATCATCGCATCAGCAATCAGGATCATCGACTTATAGAAATCCATTTTCGCTTTGTCTCCCGGTACGGCTTCATCCAGTCCGGCCATATAGCTTTCGGCCTCGGCGCGGATGCCGCCGTAGCCTTTTGGCAGGAGGACATCGATATAGTCAGCCGAGATCTCTCCGATACCGTTTCTCCACTTGGAGTCGGTATCGAGGAAGCCGGTATCGACACCGATTTTTTTGGTCGCCTCTGAAGTCCTCGCAAGAAAAGCTTCCTCAACGGATTTGCCCTTCCAGTAAGGGAAGATATTCTTTCTGATGAACTCTGTCTGCTCCGGAGTGACATCATAAGGGTCCTGACCTCTCTCTGGGAAGGTGTCGATCTCGTCATTGATCCACAGCCATCCGAACTCAGGAGTCAGGATCGCGCATTTCCTGTACTCTCCGCTGGAGCCGACGATAAGCTCGCCTTCCCAGATGTTGACCGGAAGCTCGCAGCAGGTATCATAGAAAGCCTGCGCCGTCCGGATCAGGTGCGGCTGTCCCTCGGTCCTCTGAAACGACTTGGTCCAGCTCCATGCCCTCTCATAGGAGATGTGCGGCTTGGTGTTGACATAGTTCTGTCTGATCTTTTCAACTCTTTCAGTAATAGCCATAATGATCCCTTTCTTAGTATCACAGGGGAAATCTCTGTCAGTCACAAATGCCCTTTTGACATATATGAATACAGCCTGCCGGAGCACAGCTCCGGCAGGCATGATAAGCTCTGCTGATTACAGCTCTACTACCCAGTCTCCCATCACATCAGGAGCTGTGCCTGTCTGCATTCCGTAAAGTGTGTCATAAAGCTTCTGGCTGAGCTCTCCGACTTTCTCTCCGTTGATCGGGAAATCTTCTCCTCTGTATCTGAGAAGTCCGATTGGAGATACGACGCAGGCGGTTCCTGTTGCCCAGGCCTCTGTCAGCGTACCGTCTTTTGCGGCAGCGAGCACGTCAGTGATCTCAAGGCGCTTTTCCTCGACCTTGCAGCCCCACTTCTTCATCAGGCGGATCGCGCTGTCACGTGTGACTCCCGGAAGGATGGATCCTGTCAGCGATGAGGTGTAAACTGTATCGCCGATCTTGAAGAACGCGTTGGAGGTTCCGACTTCCTCAACATAACGGTGTTCCTTGGCATCGAGCCAGAGGACTTCTTCGCAGCCCTGCTTCTTGGCTTCTGTGGCAGCGATCATACCGCAGGAATAGTTTCCGCCGCACTTCGCGAAACCTGTGCCGCCGACTGCAGCGCGGATGAACTCTTCTTCGACCCAGATGTGGCTTCCGTGAAGCTCTTTGTCATTGCCTTCATAGTAAGCAGCTACCGGTGTCAGGATTATGATGAACCAGAATTTTGATGCAGGATGTACTGCCATGCTCGGTTCAGGTGAAATAATGAACGGACGGATATAAAGCGATGTGCCCGGAACTGAAGGCACCCAGTCCCTGTCCTCGTTGACGACAGCCTTGACTGCAGCGATATAGAGATCTACATCGATCCTTGGGATGCAGAGACGGTCGTTACTGTTCTGAAGACGTTTTGCGTTCATGTCAGGACGGAAGAGATTGATGCCGCCCTGCGGATTTCTGTATGCTTTCATACCTTCGAACGACATCTGCGCATAGTGCAGAGTGCATGCCGCAGGGTCGATGGAAAGCGGTCCGTAAGGGACGATGCGTCCGTCATGCCAGCCCTGGCCCTCATCATAATCCATGATAAACATGTGATCTGTGTAGTACTTTCCGAATCCGAGAGCGTTCTGATCCGGTTTTTCCTTAGGCGAAGAGGTTCTGGTCACCTTGAAGTTATAATCCATTTTGTTGTTCCTCCTTATTGTGAGTGTCTGCCGGCATCTCCCGCCGGCAGCACGGATATGCTTTTTTAATGACGAAGTTATATGAGATTGAATCCCCTGTCTCTGAGTGTCTGACGGACTTCCTCGAGCTGGGCAAAATCTCTGGTTTCGATCTCAAGCGTCAGAACGCAGCTTGTTACAGCCGTATTAGGATCTGAATGTCCGTAGTGTACTCCTGTGACATTGGCTCCGCATCCGGCAATGATCGTTGCAACATCAACGAGCTGACCAGGCTTGTCTTCCAGCGCGACCTGAAGTGTCGCGTTTCTGCCGCTGGTAACAAGTCCTCTTGTGATGACTCTGGAGAGGATATTTACGTCAATATTTCCGCCCGATACGAGGCATACGACACGCTTGCCCTTTACCGGGATCTTGCCGAACATCGTTGCCGCTACGGATACAGCACCCGCGCCCTCTGCGATCAGCTTCTGCTTCTCGATCAGTGAGAGGATCGCTGTTGCGATCTCGTCTTCTGTGACAGTAACGACTTCGTCTACATATTTCTTGATAAGCGAGAATGTCAGGTCTCCCGGATGCTTGACAGCAATGCCGTCCGCAAAAGTGCTTACTGTGCTGAGCGTTACCTGCTCATCGTACTTGAGGCTGTCTGCCATGCTTGCGGCTTCCTTAGCCTGCACACCGTAGATCTTGACGTCCGGTTTGAGCTTCTTGACGGCATAGGCAACGCCTGAGATCAGTCCGCCGCCTCCTATAGGCACTACGATCGCATCTACATCAGGAAGCTGATCGAGGATCTCAAGTCCGATCGTTCCCTGTCCCGCGATAACATCCGGATCATCGAACGGATGGATGAAAGTCGCTCCCGTCTCTTCGCGAAGCTTGCACGCGTAGGTATAGGCATCATCATAGGTTCCCTTGACCAGGCACACTTCCGCTCCGAGCGCTTTTGTAGCCTCGACCTTGCTGATCGGAGCTCCGTCCGGCATGCAGATAATGCTTTTGGCTCCCATACGTGTCGACGCAAGCGCCACACCCTGGGCGTGGTTGCCCGCACTGCACGCAATGATCCCCGCAGCCTTCTCTTCATCGCTGAGTCTGCTGATCTTGAAGTAAGCGCCTCTCAGCTTGAAGCTTCCTGTTACCTGGAGATTTTCAGTCTTAAGATACACCTCATTTCCGTTGCTGAAATGCGGCGAATAGATCAGGTCCGTCTTTCTGGCTACATCCTTGAGTGCAAAAGATGCCTGATATACTCTGTCAAGCGACAGCTTGTTTCCGGTTCCCATTATCCTAGTTTCCTCTTTCCTTTTTTATTAAATCAGCCGGTTTGCGCAGCCAGCCTCTGCTCTGTTTATTTCTGCTGGCCTTCCAGCCACGTGATCAGCTGGCTCGCCGTCCTTCCGGACATGCCTCCGTGACGGAGCTCCCATTTGCGGGCCGTGTCTTCAAGCTCGGCTGAATCGATCTCAAGTCCCTTTTTGCCTGCCAGCGATCTTACGATATCCATGTACTCGCGCGGAAGCGGTTTCGGATAGTAGATCGTGACACCGAATCTTGCTGCCAGCGACAGCTTTTCTTCCATTGTATCGGACCGGTGGATATCTTCATTGTATTCCATATCCTGACGGTCTCCCCATGTCTCACGTATCAGGTGACGCCTGTTGGAAGTGGCATAAATGAGCACTCTGTCTTCGCGTTTCTCGAGCGCGCCTTCCAGCATTGCCTTGAGCTCCTTGTAATCGCTCTCGTTCTCCTCAAACGAAAGGTCGTCAAGGAACAGGATGAATCTGTAATTGCGGCGTTTGATCCCGGACATGATCTGAGGCATCAGATGACGCTGCTGCTTGCTGATCTCGATAAGCCTCAGTCCGCGGTCATAATACTCATGCATCAGCGCATGCACGCTGGTGGATTTACCCGTTCCGCTGTCCCCGTAAAGCAGCACATTGTTGGCATGCTGTCCGTTTACGAAGGCTTCTGTATTGGCTCTGAGTGTTTCCTTTTGCGTCTCGTATCCGATCAGATCATCAAAGGTAACATCGCTTGCTTCGCTGACCGGAACGATATACGGATTCCTGCTCCCGCCTGCCTCCATAATGTCAGAGGCGCGGAAAGCTCTGAACAGGCTGAAGTCCCCGCATCCGTATTTCTCATACGCTGCTGTCAGGCAGTCACAGAAGGCCTCGTCTGACTGCGCCTCGGCAAGGCTGACGCTGAGCGCCCTGAGCCTCCTGCCTGCGGGAGTCATTTCCGAATCTGCATAAGGCGGGCAGTATTCTGTCATCATCGGAGGCGCTTCTGAATGCATCATCCTGCGCGCCTCTGTCAGATCAGGCATGGCAAGCTTCCTCAGAGTCGAATCTTTCCTGACCGCTCTTCTCTCGCATGCGAGACTGAAAGGATTTTCATCGGTGATCAGCTTATATGTCAGCCACTGCTGCCACACATTGCCTTCAAGCCCGAAATCCGTCGCGAACGAAACAAGCTCACGCACAAGCGCAGCGTTTTCCTCCGTATTGTTGAACGCATCCTGATAAAAAAGTGTTTCCATTTCCTTGTCTGTCGTCCCGTCCCTCCGTAAACTGCTTGTTTGAGATGTCAGACAATCCGTTTCCGGTACCCCGAGCGGACTTTTCTCGTTTTTTGTACATATTCCTTTAAAAAAAGCCTTAACATGTACAATGATTGTATGCAATCTGTCGCGATTTTCTATTCTGATATCATATCCTGCCTATTTCGGTTAATTATCGGCCAACTAACAGGACATATCGTCGCAAATATGTTGATTTATTTGCCGCCGGCAGCCTTTGCTCGCTTAAGGACATCTGCCATTGTACATGTAAATAGATTATTCTATAAAATATGTACAATAAATCGTAAAACTCCTGTCGCGGGGCAGTATTCTGAACCGGATTCCGCATAGTCGTGCTCTAAACCAGTTTCTGCAGGATCTTCGCTTTCATCTCGCTGCCTTTGAGCCAGTCTTCCTGTCCCGGGGCCTTGATGTCTGCAGTTCTCCAGCCTTCCTCAAGGACTGCGGATACCGCGTTTTCTATGAAGTCTGCTTCTTTCGCCAGATCGAAGGAGTATCTGAGCATCATCGCTGCCGAAAGCACTGTAGCGATCGGATTTGCAAGGTCTTTCCCTGCTATGTCAGGGGCGGAACCGTGGATCGGCTCGTACATGCCTCTCTGGCTGTCGCCGAGAGAAGCAGATGCGAGGAGTCCAATCGAGCCGGTAACCTGCGATGCCTCGTCAGACAGGATGTCTCCGAACATATTCGATGTGACGACTACATCGAAGAACGACGGGTCGCGGATGATCTGCATTGCTGCATTGTCGACATACATGTCGTCGAGTCTGACATCCGGATATTCGGTCTCGCCGAGTCTGTGTACGGTCTCGCGCCAGAGCCTGGATGTCTCAAGGACATTGGCTTTGTCCACGCTTGTCAGGTGACCTTTGCGCCTGCGCGCAGTCTCAAAAGCTCTTCTTGCTACACGCTCGATCTCCATGACGCTGTAGGCTTCTGTATCATAAGCAGCATCTCCGGCTTCGTTTCTGCCGCGATCGCCGAAATAGATCCCGCCCGTCAGTTCTCTTACGATCATAAGGTCAAAGCCCTTTGCCGCTATGTCCTCTCTGAGGACGCATGCCTGCGAAAGCGCCGGCTGTATCGCGGCAGGTCTGAGGTTGGTGTAAAGACCGAGAGCTTTGCGCAGTCCGAGCAGAGCTTTTTCCGGACGCATATGGTTCGGTACTTCGTCCCACTTCGGTCCGCCTACTGCTCCGAGCAGGACTGAGTCAGATGCGAGGCAGCCATCCACCGTTTCCTGCGGCAGAGGCACGCCGAACTGATCGAGAGCTGATCCCCCGGCCAGATAAGTGCTGAACTCGAATTCATGACCGAATCTGTCAGCGGTGATCTTCAGTACCTCCTGTGCTGCTCCAACTATTTCAGGACCTATCCCGTCTCCCGGGACCAGAGCGATTTTGTATTTCATATCAATCTCCTGTCAAAAGAAACCCTGTTACTGCTTAGCCTGTTTGCTCTTGAGATATGGCAGAAGCCCGCCGGAATCAATGATCTGCTCAATGAATGCCGGGAATGGCTTTGCCTGGAATGTCTCGCCTGTAGTCTCATCAGTGATCACGCCGGTCTTGGTGTCCACACTGACGATATCTCCCGCCTTGATCGCTTCGGATGCCTCCGGGCACTCAAGGATCGGGAACCCGATGTTGATTGAGTTTCTGTAAAATATCCTTGCGAAGCTTGCTGCGATGACGCAGGATATCCCGCTGGCCTGGATCGCGACCGGGGCATGCTCTCTGGAGGAGCCGCAGCCGAAATTCCATCCGCCGACCATGATATCTCCGTCTTCTACACTGCCTGCGAATCCTTCGTCGATGTCGACCATGCAGTGACTTGCAAGCGCAGCAGGGTCAGGATTGTTGAGATAACGTGCAGGGATGATCACGTCTGTATCGATATGATCTCCGTATTTCCATACTTTTCCTCTCATGATATCTCCTCCTCTATGCTTCAGGAGCCGCAACGCATCCGGCGATAGCCGAAGCAGCTGCTACAGCAGGGCTCGCGAGTATGACCTCGCTGCCTGTGTGTCCCATCCTGCCGACAAAGTTCCTGTTAGTCGTAGCTACTGCTCTCTCTCCGTCTGCCATGACGCCCATATGTCCTCCGAGGCACGGGCCGCAGGTCGGAGCGGATACAGCGCAGCCTGCTTTTACGAAGGTCTCAAGGATGCCTTCCTTCAGGCATTCGAGATAGATCTCCTGCGTTGCCGGGATAACGATGCAACGCACGCCGTCTGCGACCTTGTGACCACTGAGTATCGAAGCTGCGACGCGCATATCTGACATACGTCCGTTCGTGCATGATCCGATGACTACCTGCTGGATCGGCATTCCCGCTGCTTCTCTGACTGTCCTGGTATTGGAAGGCAGATGCGGAAGAGAAACAGTCGGCTCGAGTGTCGAAAGATCGATCGTCACGACTCTCTCGTACTCAGCGTCTTCATCTGCTTCATATACAGCAGGCTCGCGTCCGAATCTTCCCTTGATGTATTCCATCGTCTTGTCGTCGACAGGGAATATACCATTCTTGCCGCCTGCTTCTATTGCCATGTTGGAGATCGTGAATCTGTCATCCATGCTGAGTTCGGAGACTCCCTCGCCTGTAAACTCAAGCGACTGATAGAGGGCTCCGTCGACACCGATCATACCGATCAGATGAAGGATGACGTCTTTTCCCGATACATACGGCTGCAGCTTTCCCTTGAGCTCGACCTTGATCGCCGAAGGGACTCTGAACCAGTTCAGTCCGGACGCCATTCCGGCAGCCATGTCTGTAGAACCGACACCTGTCGAAAAAGCTCCGAGCGCGCCGTATGTACATGTATGGGAGTCTGCGCCTATGATGCAGTCTCCCGGGCCTACGATGCCCTGCTCCGGCAGAAGAGCATGCTCTATGCCGACAGTACCGACATCGTAGAGATGTTTTATATTGTGTTTCTTAGCGAACTCTCTTGCTGTCACGCAGAGTTCTGCTGACTTGATATCCTTGCACGGGGTGTAGTGGTCGAGCGCGATCACGATCCTCTCGTTGTCAAACACTTCCGTAAACCCGGCTTTCTCGAATACACCTATCGCAACAGGTGTGGTTACATCGTTGCCCAGAACGATGTCGAGCTTCGCTTCTATAAGATCCCCGGCATGCACTTCAGGCAGGCCTGCGTGAGCTGCAAGGATCTTCTGTGTCATTGTCATGCCCATGGATCTCTCCTATCTCGCAGCTTCTCCCGCTGCGTCTGTTGCTCTGATGCGTGAACCGTCAGAAGCATCTTTTGATGCCGCTCTCTTCTTCTCATAGGCAGCCATGCGGTTGAGCGCCTTGAGATAAGCATTGATGCTCGCATCCATGATGTCTGTTGAAAGTCCTCTTCCCGTAAAGGTCCTGCCGTAAGCATTGACCTTGACAGTTACATCACCGAGTGTGTCCTTGCCTTCTGAAATAGAATGGATGTTGAAGATGTCGAAGGTGTGTTCCGATGGCTGAACGATCGCGTCGATCGCGTTATATGCCGCATCGATCGGGCCGTCGCCGAGCGCAACATCCTGAGCTTTCTCTCCGTCCTTCAGGAGGCTGACCGTGCATGTAGCTGTCGTGAAATTGCTTGTCGAAAGCTGGAACCAGTCGAGCTTGTAGCCATCCTCGTCATCAGCGTAGATCTGATTGGTATTGTGCGTAACGATCGCTTCGAGGTCGGCGTCAGTGATGTTTTTCTTCTTGTCGCATACGACCTTGAATTCCTCGAAACATCTGTCGAGTTCATCCTTGGTCAGTACAAAACCGAGTTCCTCGAGTCTTGATCCTACGGCATGTCTTCCGGAATGCTTTCCGAGTACAAGGTTGTTTACATGGATGCCGACCGACTCAGGAGTCATGATCTCATAAGTCTTCTTGTTGGCAAGCACTCCGTGCTGGTGGATCCCGGACTCATGAGCAAAAGCATTTTTGCCTACGATCGGCTTGTTGAGCGGAGCTGTCTGTCCGATGATGTTGTATACGGTCTGGCTCGCACGGTGGATCTGAGTAGCATCGATACGTGTATCGAGGCCTGTAACATCCTGACGCGTACGGAGAGCCATTACGATCTCCTCAAGAGAAGTATTTCCTGCTCTCTCTCCGAGTCCGTTGACGGTGCATTCGACCTGTCTTGCGCCGCCGAGCACTCCTGCAAGCGCGTTTGCAGTCGCCATACCGAGGTCGTTGTGGCAGTGTACGGAGAAAATGACTTTTTCCGCGCCCTTCACGTTGCCCTTGATGTCCTCAATCAGTTCTCTCATCTCCGCCGGGGTAGTGTATCCGACAGTATCAGGGATATTGATGGTCGTTGCTCCGTTTGCGATTGCCTCTGCAACTACCAGCTTGAGGAACTCAGGATCGCTCCTGGTAGCATCCTCTGCTGAAAACTCAATATTAGAGCAGTATTTCTTTGCGTAAGCGACCATTTTGCCTGCCTGCTCGAGTACCTGCTCAGGCTTCATACGAAGCTTGTACTCCATGTGGAGCGGGGAAGTTGCGATGAAGACGTGGATGCGCGGATCAGCCGCGCCCTTGACAGCGTCCCACGCAACATCGATATCCTTAGGTGTCGAACGCGCCAGGCTGGCGATGGTGCACTCCCTGATGGTCTCAGAAATCGTCTTTACTGACTCAAAATCCCCCGGAGACGCAATCGCGAAACCTGCCTCGATGATGTCGACATGCATTTTCTCAAGGCAGCGGGCGACCTCGATCTTTTCTTTGAGGTTCATGCTGCAGCCCGGAGACTGCTCGCCGTCGCGAAGTGTTGTATCAAAAATTTTTACTTGGTCCATAGTAACCCTCTGTATGCTTAGTTATTACGTATCTGTCGCCGGGCGTGATGCCGGCGGTACTACTCTAAGATCGCTCCCTTGTCTGCCGAGCTGACGAGTTTTGCGTAGCGGGCAAGATATCCTGTCTTGATCTTAGGTTCAGGACATACCCACTTAGCGCGTCTTGCCTCGAGTTCTTCGTCAGAAACTTTCAGCTCGATCGTGTGGTTGACGATATCGATCGCGATCATATCGCCTTCCTGTACAAGGCCGATGTTTCCGCCGGATGCTGCTTCCGGACTGACATGTCCGATCGAAGCTCCGCGTGTAGCGCCGGAGAATCTTCCGTCTGTGATCAGCGCTACTGACTCATCGAGTCCCATACCCGCAATCGCGGATGTAGGATTGAGCATCTCTCTCATTCCCGGACCGCCTTTAGGTCCCTCATAACGGATGACTACTACGTCTCCCGGTTTGATCTCTCCTGCGTAGATGACCTTGATCGCGTCCTCTTCTGAATCGAATACTCTTGCAGGTCCTTCGTGCTGCATCATGGATTCCTTGACTGCAGCCTGTTTTACAACGCATCCGTCCGGCGCGAGGTTGCCCTTGAGTACTGCGATCCCGCCTGTTTTCATGAACGGATCATCGAACGGACGGATGATATCGTGGTTGAGGATCTTCGCATCCTTGATATTCTCGCCAACAGTCTTCATGGTACATGTCATGACTGAAGTGTCAAGCAGATCACCCTTGGTGAGCTCTTTCATTACCGCATATACGCCGCCTGCTTCATCGAGATCTTCCATGAAAGTATCTCCTGCAGGAGCCAGATGGCACAGATTCGGTGTTATGGCGCTTATCTCGTTGGCCATATCGAAGCTGATATCTACATGAGCCTCGTGTGCGATGGCAGGCAGATGCAGCATCGTATTGGTCGAGCATCCGAGAGCCATGTCAACTGTCTCTGCGTTGTGGAAAGCAGCTGCTGTCATGATATCGCTTGGCTTGATGTCATTCTCGACAAGCTTCATGATCTGCATTCCTGTTTCCTTGGCAAAACGGATCCTTGCTGAATAAGGAGCGCTGTATACATGCCGGAACAGGATCCGCATGAAGGGCAAGCCTTCTCAACATAAGTCTGAACGCCTTCTTCGTCCATCGTACCTGCGTGATAAGCTCCGACTGCCTCGAACATATGTGAAAGGCATGTACGGCGGCCGTCAGGAAGCTTTCCTGCCAGCATCGGTCCGCCGGAGCAGAATATCGTCGGAACATTGATACGCGCTGCAGCCATCAGCAGGCCGGGCACGTTTTTGTCGCAGTTAGGGATCATTACCAGTCCGTCGAACTGATGAGCGATCGCAAGCGCTTCCGTCGAGTCAGCGATCAGGTCGCGGGTAACAAGAGAATACTTCATTCCCACATGACCCATTGCGATTCCGTCGCAGACTGCGATTGCCGGTACAAGGATCGGGGTCCCCCCTGCTGCTCTGATGCCGGCCTTGACAGCATCAGCGATCTTATCCAGGTTCATGTGTCCCGGAACGATCTCGTTATATGAGCTGACTACGCCTATGATAGGCCTGTTCTGCTCTTCTTCTGTAAGTCCCAGCGCGTACAGGAGACTCCTGTTAGGCGCGCGGTCCACACCCTTTTTGATCTGATCAGATTTCATTGATTCCTCCAAATGAGTTATGTCACACAGGAGCAAAGCTCCGAGAGTTCGTCTGATTAATTCGATGCGTTGTCAAGATCTGAGTCGTTCTTCCAGAGCATCTCGTCTCTGAGCTTCTTGCCGACTACTTCCATCTCGTGCTTAGCGAGCTGAGCTCTCTTGGAGTTGAAGAATGTACGGCCGTTCTTGTTCTCAGCGATC
>ONHU01000045.1 GCA_900317675.1 uncultured Eubacteriales bacterium | reverse complement strand
TCTCTAAAACCACATTTTCAATATTCAATTGTAAACGCGACCTTAGGCTACGCTTTTGTCGGTTATTCCTACCGTTTTAGGCGTAGAACGTGTCGCACCATTTGCAAACTCATCCATGAGAAACTGCACGTGTACCGGCAGACTTCCACCATACTTCTTGTCAGCTACTTCAAACAGCTGTTGAAAAATCTGAGTGTAAAGCAAACTAACAAGAAAGTTGAAACTCGTGTCATTGTCCGGGATTATAGCGAATAGTGCAGTCTTCTCTTCTCCGAGCTTCCAGAGATCGAGTTCATCGGTGATAGTGAGTCCGGCAACGCTCTCAAGATTGAATTTCTCCAGCCTTGATGCCAGTGTTATCTGTATGGACTTGAGTGTCTTACCTGAGCCTGAGTGATAAGCATCATAATACTTTAGTGCAATATGATCAGAATCAGTCTTTCTGAGATCGTAGAAAAGAGTATCAAGAGCACTCATTGCCTTGCTGTCCTCCTCGTCTACATCACCCGCTCTCAGCATCTCCATCACCATTGCGAAGTTCTGCTCATCTTCCGGAGCCTCGTACTTCAGATAGAAGATGAGCGCCAGAAGTAGCATCTGAGCAGCGGTGTCCCAGAAAGGATCACTTGAAGTAGATCCTTTCGGTGTGGTTGCCTTAAAGAGGTTTGTCACAAGTCTCTGTACGTCGTTATCATCTCTCAAATACACAAACGGGTTGTAGCAATGGCTCCGCTCCATCTGAACCAGATCCAAAATGCAAATTCTATAATTTTTCTTCTTCAGTAACCAGCCTGTTGATCTTAAATTTTCCCCTTTTGGATCGAGCACTACCATACTGCAGTTCGCCTGCATTATGTTCGGCTTCACGTAGAACCGGGTCTTACCGGCACCACTTCCGCCGATGACGAGAACATTCAGGTTTCTTCTGTGCTTATGTGCATCGAACCCTATCCTCACGTTTTGTGTAAGTATCTTATTCATGTTTGCAGGATGTTGTCTGTACTTGCGGTTCACAGCTGCAGCATCACCCCACTTAGCTGAGCCGTGTTCCTCTCCCCTCCGGTAGTTGCGGCGTGTGGATAGCCATATACCGATGCTCATGGCATAGGCAAACATGCAAAATAAAACAGCCCTTAGGCTGGACCTTGTCCATTCTACATGGCATGGCTCGGCAAAGACTGCGTCCAACTGTGTTATAAGTTCAAACACACCTCCTTCCCAGTATGGTGCAAGCTTAAGAGCTATCCACACTACCGGCATCATACCGGCTGCCGCTACAAGGAGATCGTCCCTGCGGTTACCTTGCATATCTGTATTCCGCCCCCTTCTCAGCGACCATAAGATTTCTAGGTCCGTGTTCGATGATCTTCATAATGAGTTCATCGATCGGGTCTGTGGGGCACTTTTCCCTGATCTGCTGGTTTCGGAGGAGATTGAGAGCGTTGATCAGGATCCCCTGCTCATACTCATCTATCTCCAGTTTTCTCACTCTTCTCATTCGTTACCTTTCCCTTCCCGACACCTTGATCGGTATCGCCTTAACAGCATCCTTTGCTGCGTCAATTCCTCTTGAGACCACATCTTTTGCAAGTTCCTTACCCCTCTCAGCTTTATCCCTTGCGATCTCTGCCTTATAGACATTCAGTTTCTCTCTGACTGATGGTCTGTCAGTTTTCCCAGGGAAGCCATTTGATCGGTTTGCTTGCGTTGAGTTTGGCTCTGACAGAGGGCCTCGTTCTGTCTTTACCAAAGAGGGGTTTATCTGTGGTTCCTCCTGCCTAGGCCCGTCCATGATTCGTTTCCCCTCTTTCGGTTCTTCGCCATATGCAGGTGGAAGATCTCGTTCAGGATCCGGCTGCATGTTTTCTTCTGCAGAGCCGCCCAGCTCGCTCGTGTTCGGGCTGAGTTCAACTGTAGTCGATCCGCCTCTAAGAGCTTCCTTGACGGACTTGTCCTTCGGAAACATCTTTTCCTTGTCCCTTTGAATATCCAATGAGACATCGGCTCTGTTCACGGTAGCAAGCTTGAACCTTTCAGTGATCCTCTGTATCTTGCTTGCATCCTCAGCTCTTGCAATGATATCTACCGCCGCGTTGGGGTCGTTATTCTTCCTGTCTTTAAGGACACAGTAGAGAACACCATATCGTTTTGCCTCCTGCGAGAATTTAGCAAGGTCTTTGTTCGTTATTGTATAGACCTTTAGCTCCTTCCCGGACTTCAGCATGTTAGTCAGCCTCGCCTTGCCCTTAGTCTTATTTTCCTCTTTGAGTGCTGCGTAAAGCAGCAGTGCGATGTTCTTCGCACCATTACCGGAGATCTTCGCTGCAACCTCCACCCCTTCAAGTGATAGTCTTACGACTTGTTCTGCTGCATCTCCTCCCGGATTCATAGCATCATCTCCCTTCTTCAAATAATCATAGTAATCAGGATCAAGACTTCTTATTTGTCCGGATCCTTTGAGGCCCTGTTCCTCTTTACACATTCACCGGCATTCCTTCGCCGCTCAGCACTGTACGGTGCAGTAAATCTGATTTGGAGTCTTGTTTTCTCCAGTTCATAAGTTATGCTGCCATACTCAGTATCTTCTGCAGTTTTCATACATAGCTCGGGATACTTTTTTGCGAATGCCTTCAGTCTTCTTTTCAGATCAGCATTGAATGTGTAGATGATCACAGGTCCATTGCTTTCATCAAAGCGTATAATAGTCTCACGCTCTTCCCTTAGTCCTCGTTTAGCCAATTTAGCCTCCTTATTCATGGTCGTCACCAGTGTTTTTGACACATATCTTATGATCATTGACCCGTACATCATTTTTTAGAATTGACCTTGTTTTTTGCTGGTCATCACCAGGCATTTTGAATCAAATACACCCCGATAATGCACATTTTTATCAGGCTACTACCTCGACCTTTCAAGTTGTCTGTCTCTGTCGATGATCTCGAGATTATCTCTCACATGTCCTGATCTCTCCTTGATCTGGGCACAGACCTTCAGGTCTCTCCTGATTTCTTTTATCTCTGTCGTCAGCTCCATTGCCTTTTCCCTTGCCGCAGATGTCTCATGTTCCGGGAGGTCCCGTCTCGCCTTGTTGCGCATATCATTTCTGTCATGCAGCAAAGCCTGCTTCTTTTCCTCCAGCTTCTCCATAAGATGCGAAAGATCTTCGTCCGTGTTCACACGGTACTTCGAAAGCAGCTTTGCCTGCTCTGAGTACTGGTCACACTTCAGAAGATCTTCCTTCAGCAGTATATGAAGTTTTGTCGGATTCTGACGGTACTTAGGCAGATACCCGAGCTCATAGCAGTATCTCAGATAAAGCTTCTCGAGGCCGGACCTGCCCATGATACGGTCGATACGCCTTCGCAGGTTATACTGGTTAGGCATCCTGTAGTTCTGCCGGAGTCTCTCCTGTCTGACTGACGGTTCGTTCTCGTAGATGCGTCTCTCAATGCTCTCTCGCGTGTAATCTTCGCCAAGCTGATGGATACGGATCGCTTTCTTCCAACCGGGTGGTGTGATTGTCCAGTACTTTCGCTGTGGATCAAATCGATAGCTGTATCCCCGCTTTCGGAGTTCATACTTGAACTCTTCTAGCGTCAGGCTCAGAGCAACTGCCTCATCGATAGCCTGACGGGCTACATTGTATCTGGTAGGCATGCCTGCGTGTTCCATCTTGTAAAGATATGTGCCAACACGCCGACCCTTTGGTTCATTGATAACGGACAACCCATGCTCCAGACATATGCGATCAGAAGTATCCCGAAGCAATCTGGTGTTTGCTTTACAACCGTTGAACTTGAGCCCGTCTATGAATGAAACCGAATTGATGACGATGTGGTTATGAACACACTTTGTGTTAACGTGAGTTGCAACTACTATTTGGAACCTGTCGCCCCAGAGTTCCTTCGCAAGTTGCACTCCTATTGCATGCGCCTCATCCGGCGTGACCTCTCCTTCCCTAAAGCTCTGGTATGCGTGGAATGCTACTATATCTCCTGTCTTCTCAAATCTCTGCTTGACTGAGTCAAACTGATCACGGGCGAACTCCACATAGCAGTTAATGCCGGTAGTGTAGAAATGCTTCTCTGTCTTGTCCTCGTTCGCAGCGTATGCTATCACGTCGGCAAGAGCCTGTCTCTCCGGCTCTGTGAACTCGCGCTCAGTCTTCTCCGGGTTCATGACATAAGCGAGCGGTGCTCCGGCTCTTCCCTTGATGCTCCATATCTTCGTTACCGCCATTAGCCGTCACCTCGCTTCGGTCTCAGAAATCCTTTCTCGATGGCATTCTGAAAAGCTCTCCATTTACGCGCCTCTGTCATAACAGCAATCATATCTACTGAGTTGTCTGTCTTCATCGCGACCTCGTCGATTTTATCTGAGAACTCACGTATGATTTCCATCGCCGCATAGAATCTGTCATCGATTATGACCGGAGGCTTATCCATGATCAGCCTGCGTATATATGCAGAGTCGGACAGGCATGCAGCTGCCGCTCTTTTCTGAAGCGTATTGAATTCCTCATCGCTCAGCCTCAGATGTTTTTCTCTGCTCATTCTCATCTCAATTTTTCTCCTCTCTGCCTTGTCCACAGTGTGGCTACAGCAATTATTTCTTCGGTTCTGTCAGGGGACTGGGGGCTTGCCACCAGGGTCGGAAACACCGTTGTGGACGGTTTTCCTCTGCTTGCTAAACTGACGCGACGCGTCAGCTACCCCTGTTTCGATCAAATTCCTTAATTCTGCATGTCTCATCTTACCGATTCTTTTTCATGTGCTCTGCGATCGATCTTGGTCACTTCGATGCCATTTTCTGAACGATAAAACTTCTCAGGCAGCTCATATTTTCTGAGGAATTCTTCCTCAAGATCTGGCGGTATCGATAGGAATCTTTCGCTCTCAACAGGTGCGTAGCAAAGAAAAAACGGACCGCGGATAACATCCATAACACGTCCGTCTTCATCAACTATTGCCCTGTTAAGTGGCAGCTGCATTAGTTTTCCCTCCTCATTGCAGACCAGGATCACGTTCTCATATCTCGGATCAGTCTCCGAATAGAACGGATCATATGGTTCGATAAGGCCTCCAACAAGATCCTGCATTGACTCAAGCTCGTCTTCGATTTCGACCACTTCGGCTGTCTCACCGGGCTCGCAAAGTATTACCCTAAGCATCTCGTTTTTATTATTTTCTGTCATTTAGATCACTCCCCTTTCATATTTTTTGCAAAGAAAAGTGGCTAAGCTTATAATACTTAGCCACAATCTTATCAGTGTCATTATGTTGCTTACTTCTTCGAAGCTTTTCTGATTTCCTTATCCAGGATACTCAGGTCCACAGGTGCATAATCCCACCGCTCAACACAAACACATGCTGATGCTGAGCCAATCGTTGGACCCTGCTCTATTTTGTTATGGATATGTCCGTGGATATTTATAAGATTCCCCGGTTCAACTCCACTATCGGATCCTTCAAACATCGGTGCATGCGATAGCAGAAATCTGTTTTGGATCACTATCGGCCACTTGGATACATGTTCGAATCCGGCCTCATAATATACTTTTGGTTTATGATGATCATGATTTCCGTATATCATCACTTTTCTACCGTTAAGCATATTCCCCCACTTTATGATCTGCTCAGCGCTGCTAAGAGCAAAATCTCCGAGAAAGAAAACCCTGTCATTATCTGTTACTTTTTCATTCCAGCGTCTTATGAGATCATTATTCATTTCCTCCACATCTTCATAAGGGCGATCACAATACTTTATTATATTCGCGTGCCCGAGATGCAGATCCGCCGTAATATATATCTTTGGTTCGCTCATTGTTCTGAATCTCCTTGTAATACTAAGCCTGTATTTTCGACTTATATCACATATATTTTTTGCTGTCTATTATGTGATAGTTTAGTCTTCTATTAATCATCTGCAATCATCACGTATATAAGGTTTCTTTTTTCTTGATCTGCTGTGCTGATAAATGTGCATAAGATTGTCATTGTAGTCCTTGCCATAAGATGGCGGCTCGTTCTTCACTGTATAGTTTCCGCACAGCTGTAATGCTATTTTTTCCGATGCATTTCTGCCGGCAAAATCGCTGTCCAGATGGAGAGCAATCGTATTTATTTGCGTTTGTTTTTGCGTTGCATTTTCAAGCGCAATTGGCAGTTTCGATGACTTACTATTAGTACTTGGAGCATACACACCTCCAAGAGACAGCATAGGTTCTGCTCTCCATTCACCTGTTCTCATCTTCATTATTGTCGCGTATGAAAGCAAATCTATGGCACTTTCGAATACATGGAGTGTGCTGCCGGCACAATCGATTCTGAAGGAATATCTCTTATCTGATCCTGCAGCTTCGCCCATCAGACGTTCTCCGGTTGTAGCTCTATAGAATGCATATGCTGCGTTACCTGATTCATTGAATCCTACAAATATACAATTGTGATAAGGCAAGGACTCATACAACAGGCCTTCATCTATGCAACTATGGATGACATCTCTGTCTATTCCCCTGCCTGAAAGATATTTGATCACTTCGATATTTGTCTTAGATCTTTCAGGCAAAAGCAGTTTTCTTTCTTTATCCGAATCAGGATTATTCCATCTTGTATCTTCAGAATGATTGATCATAGGGTCTTCATTTAAGAGTATTTTCATCGCATCCATGAACGGCATTCCTTTGACTTTGATCAGATAATCAAGCGCAGAGTTACCACCAAAGCCTCTGCTCCACCACATCCATTTCCCATTGGATATCTTCAGGCTGTCATGCTCTCGGGTGCAGTAAGTATTACCTCTTACATGCACAAGCTCGGTCGGTTCATATGTCTGAAGATATGTCAGGAGATCAATAGAACGGACCTTCATGATCTGTTCTTCTGTGTAATATGGCATGGGCATCACCTCGCTTCATTACGATCAACCCGCGACTGCTCACGCTTTGCCTGCTTCTCAAGGGCTTTGTCTATGCCGGTTATCATCTCATCTGCAGCAGATCGGATCCTTTCAAGAGATGCTTTGAGTTCTTTGACATCCTTACCTGAAGACCAGCCTGCGACATATGAGAATGAATAATCTGATGAATCCAGGCCATAATGTTGGCAGATAGTATAGGCGATGCTCTCAGCTTCGACTTCTTTTGTCCGTCTGTCTACAGGATGATCCCTATCCAGATTCTCTTTCGCATGAAGCTTTTCATGCGCCATCTCATGGATCATCGTCTTGATAGTCTGCAGCTGACTCATGTCTGATTTGATGACTATCTTTCTGTCAGCATCACTGTAATAACCCTTGGCTCCGTTCTGTATATCTTCGGTATATATTGGTACTGGGCACATTTCAGTCAAAGCATTGAACAGTTTTCTGTAGTCTCCGACATTACCTGTGAGCTCATTCACACCAATTGTTGGCAGCTCCGGGCCTTCAGTCTGCGCATAATCAAAGACTGTAGCGACTTTAAATCCTGTGTATTCAGTGATCTTCTGATTGCCGTCATCATCCTTCTCTTCAAGCTCGACTTTATACTTGCACGGAGCGATTATCTTGATGCCTTTCTCACCTTTCCGAACCTGTCTGCCGTGATCCTTCTTCCATGCCTGATACCCACAAACCAGACTTGCATCGGGACGTTGTAAGGCTATAAGAAGTGTGTTATTCAGACTATAATTGTGAAACTTGCTCATGCATTTCAAGTATGCCTTATATGCATCGCTCTCATAGACAGCTACAACACCTGCTTCAAGCTGATCGGTTATCTCTTTTATTCGTTCCTTTTGTGTCTTTCCTTTATGTTCGCTGCCTGTAAATACTGCCATAGGCCTTCCTCCTTTCCATCTTGTCGCATTAAAAAACTGCAGACATCATTGCCTGCAGCTTCGCTTGCATCTCTTATTTCATTTGATCATTTGATTCCTTCGTGTTCCCAGGTCTCTGTGTCGATCAGCAGGAATTCCTCTGTTCCGATAGGATCACCAGTTCTGTATGTTGAAAATAAATCGCATGATAGTACATTACAGAGACGGTCGATTTGCATCACTGGAGTATGACCGACTACCTGCAGAAGATCCGACTCTTTGTACATTTTCTCGTTATAAAACTGCGGCCTGAACCATAAAGGGGACGCGTCATCCCACATCTCATTCCTTCCGAGCAGATTGATCTTCTCTATTACTGCATCTGTGTCGTCATAGTCCACATCGTTGGCATAATACTTCACGAATGCATGAGTAAGTCCACCGTGAAGGAACAAGACATCATCTATCCTGTGAATATATGTCATCTGGCTCTTGTCCGAAAGCCCTCTCCTCAATGCGCCAAGCTTTGCGTTAACAATAGGAATAGCCATTGAAGAAAAACCACTTTCGTACTGCAGCCATTCATATGACAGATCATGATTGCCATAGCACCAGAGTGTGTCCGGATAAGCTTTCTGGAACCGAATCGCAGCATCGAATGTGTCCTCATACAATCCAAGATTATATTCCTGTCCCCAGTCATCAGGTATGTCCATGAGGCATACCGCCTTCTCTGCAACGCCAGACTTCATTATTTCAGTCGCTCTATCAAACATCCACGGTTTCAAATGGACGTCAGGTATTACCAATACTTTCAAATCTATTCTCCTTTCGATGTCAGCTATTCTACGTGATGTATCCTGCTTTCATCGATTTTTATTTAATCCAGTCCTATATAATCCGATCACATTAATAACTGGTTCTTCATACGGATGAACTTCTTTTATAGCAGCAATAGTCTCATCAAGACGATTGCCGTTTACAGTTACTTCTACTTTGAGTTCCTCTTCCTCACTGATCACACCTTCATTTCCAACGAAGGGATCTGTGCCTGGAAGGGGTCTCCATGTTCCGATGACCCTGCTGTATGATAGGCAGCAGTCATAGTTACCAATATGCCCTGCATCTACACTTTGAAGAGCTTTTCTCAGTTCTGCAAAATGCGTTTCTGGTATGAATATTTCTAGCTTGAAATATCTGTTGTCCATTTCAGTCACCTTTATATGTATTGCGGTATCTAAGCAAATATTATCACATCAGATACCGCTGAAATTGAACGAAAAAAGAACTATCTCATGAAATCTCTGTCATCAGCCTGTCTCTGCTTGTTCTTCTCCCTTTGGATCAGCAGCTGAGCAAACCTGATGCCCTGCTGCTCTGTGAGTGTGATTCCCCTTGACATCCTCTGATGGTCAGGAGCCCATTCGCGAATATCGAGCTTTGGTGCTCCACCGTTCCATGCTACGAGATTGAGTTCTCTGGTCCAGCCGTTGTCATTAGCCTTATCAAGAGCCCCTATTCTTTCTACTATCTCGAATTTTACTTCATTGTTTTCTGCCATAAATTTCTCCTTTCTTAACACCTTTCCCAGTCTCTTCTTTTTGGACGAAGCTGATCCAACAGTCCTTCACTTCTGAAACTGAATACCCGGCCGCTTCCTCCGCCCACAATCAGGTGGTCCAACATTTTCACCCCGAGAATATCGCCCGCTTCCATAAGCCTTCTCGTTACATCCCTGTCCTCAACACTTGGATTAAGCGAACCGGAAGGGTGTACGTGAAGACAAATAAAGCTAGCTGCATTGCTCAGAAGGCAGCTCTTCAGCGTTTCCCTCGGAGACACAAGACTTGCGTCAAGTGTTCCGACACTGCAGATATTGAAGTTTATCGGCTGCCCGTTGGTCTTGAGGTTCAGCACAGCAAAGACCTCTCTGTCGTATGTTGCCAGCTCTTTTGCTATTACCTTTACCGCATCTTCTGGGCAGGTGATCCGGTCTTCACTGTACAGTGACGGTTCCTTCACCATGCGGATATTCACCACCTGGATCTTCTCATCATTTCTCCTCCTGCCCATAGGCATCTACCTCCTCCAGGTTTACCGATAGAATGGTCCCTTCAGGAAGCTGATCAACGAGCTCCCTCAGCCTATTAAGATTGACTGCTTCAGTATCCTGCGTTTTCATATGTCTCGGTGTGTATTTCGTTTCCTTCGGTTCTACCATCATCTGCATCCTTTGCTTCCTCCTTGGTTTTCTTTGCGGGTTTAACATCTGTCCCACCCATTATGAATGCATAGGTACTGTGACTTTTTATCGCCTTCTGCAGCGCAAGGATCCCACCAAGCTCATCAGTGAGGCCGCTGTCAAAGGCCGCCTGCATGTCTATCGCATTCACTTTTTTCTCTGTGTCAAAGCCTTTCTTTCCCAGCTTGTCCAGCAGCTTCTGTATCGATTTCTCCATCTTCTGTTTCCTCCGTTTCTTTTTTCCTTCCTAATATTTCCAGCATGCAGTATCCGCAGAACGGTGCGAGTCTATCGTGATATCTGCAATTATCTGGGCATCGTACCCTCTTTCTGGGTGGCTTTGGGATCGGCTTCAATCAAAGCACCTGCTGTCATCGAGCAGTTCATTACCATACGGCGTAAATGTGTAGTAATAGGTGTGGTCAAACTTATCATCGCTGAACACCCCTACTTTCATGATCCCTTTCTCCACCAGTTTGTTGACTGAATGCCGCACCATATCTTCAGTCAGGAATGGTATATGAACTGTTATAGTTTTCTGTGTGCATTTGACCCAGAAGTATCCGTGCCTGTATGTCGTATCTTCGCTCGTAGCTTGAAGACCTCTGATAAAGTCGGCTATGACTGCCTCCCTGAGTCCGCAGACCTGAGCTATATCCATATTGAATTTCCTCTCGTTGTAGTTCATTTCCCCTGTTCCTCCTACGGTCTCATAGCAAAATGGAGCGGCTACCTGTTTGATAGTCGCTCCGCATCAGTTATTCTCTATTGGTTGTTGCCTTTATCAGGCAAACATCTCAGCATCCTCTTTGGTCTGCTTGCGTCTTCTCACATACTCCTTGATCACAAGAGTAAGCATGCTGCCCATAGCTGCGGTAAAGAGAACACCATACAGCCACAGCATGGTGTTATCACCAGTCTTAGGCGGCACTCTTTTAGCTTCCTTTGACACCTTAACAGTCTGGCCTTCGTCGTTCAGATCCTTGTGATCAGCAACGACAATCTTATCAGCCTTGGATACATCATCGCCTTTCTTGAACTCACCCAGTCTGTAGCAGTTCTCGAATGCAACAAGTTCCTTACCATCAAGCTTAGTTGTATCGATGATGAAGCTAACCTTAGCTGTTCCATCAGGTCTAGCAGGCTTGAAAGGTTCACTCATGACTGTAACAGGTGTGCCATGCTCTACGAGCGGATCACCGCTGTCCTTTACCATCAGTGTTCCTTCGAATACATACCACTTGGAAGTATCAAGTCCAACATATGCAATGGTATCGATCAGCTGTGTGTCCTTGGCAGCAGCAACAGTCTTGTCACCCTTGCCGTTAGCAAGAGAAGTACCGATGGCAGGCTTCTGAACAGGAGTCTGAGCTACGTCCTTCTTCGGCTCGAGCTTACCAGGCTCTTCAGGCTTCTCAGGGTTTGGATATGTCACATTCACGCACTCAGCAGTATTCCAGTAACCATCCTTATCGTCTGTCTTGTTCTTCTGGTATACCATGTTGGTATCATGATTCTTCTCATCCTACGTTAAGAGTGATGTTAGCGACCTTGTCATCCTTGCCCTTGTTGTTCCATGTTCCCTTACCGGTGAACTTAACATCTTTCAGTACAGGAACAGTGAAGTACTCAGGATTCTGAGTGAACTGATCGGTAACATCCATTGTGATCTCGATGTTACCGGTGTTCTCTACATGGACCTCGTATTCGACTTCGTCCTGTGCAAAGAAGCCGTACTTGTCTCCGGCAGACGGAGCCTTGGTAGTACGGATCTTGTACATCTCATACTTAGGATCCAGCTTTTCCCATGTTACAGTCTGACCTTCATCATCGATCTCCTCGTGTCTTGCAGCTACGTGTCCTTCACTGTCGAATACCTTTTCAAACACTACTGTGTCCTTGCCATATAGGCTTGTAGCATCGAATGTGAATGTGACCTTGACCTTGCCGCTGCTCATGAATGTCTTGAATTCCTGCTCAGCAGTGATCTGCTTTCCGTTCATGTCG
>ONHU01000080.1 GCA_900317675.1 uncultured Eubacteriales bacterium | reverse complement strand
AGCAGATAACCAAGCGCCACGCCCAGCACCGAGCCGGCCAGAGATATGATGACCGCGTATGAAGTGTAGTGGCGGATGATCTTTTTGTCTCTGAATCCGAGCGCCTTAAGCGTGCCGATCTGTGTCTTTTCGCTGATTGTGATCCTGTTCATTGTGGTGATCATCGTCAGTATCGCGATCGCAAGGAAAAGCACCGGGAGCACTGCTCCCATCGTTTTGCCTTCGTTCATCTCGCCTCTCGACTCGGAGTACGATATGTTCTCATCCTTGGTCAGTATGAGAAGCGATCGTCCCAGCGCTTTGTCTACAGCAGTCTGTATCTCCTGCTTATCCATGGACGAGTTGACATTCAGCTGACAGAAAAACTCGTCACACGCCTCTTTGACCGCGATACTCATGATGTCTTCGTCGAGATCCGGCTCTTCCTCCCGTATCTCATCTTCGATCACTTTTCTCAGCATCGCAGGCGAGGCGTATACGTATCCGTATGTATTGAAATCCGGCATTACCTGGGACTCATCGCGGACGCAGATGAGATATTCAGCGGACTCGATCAGCCCTCTGACGGTGCCGGTGAATTCCATATCCTCGAACGTGACCGTCAGCTGATCGCCCGGCCTGATCCCGTTCATCTCGGCGTATTTGTCCATGAGCCAGAATCCTTCCGGATCCCATCTGTCATATTCATCGCCTTCCATCAGGACAAAACCGGATGTGTGATCGCTCTCAGTCACCGTGAGAGCGAGCTGATCATCGGAGCCGCTGACATCAGCATTGACAGACAGGAATCTGCTGACTCCGCTCACCCTTTTCAGGTTCCTTATCTTATCCACATCGGCCGAGGAGATCCCGTCCTCATCTATGATCCTGTAGTCGGCAAAACCGCAGTCTCTGAAGAAAGCCCCGGTATCCTTTCCGATCGTTACCCATTCGGCATTGAATCCCACGAACACTCCGATGCCCAGAGCGATCAGAAGTATCATGGAAATGAACTGGACCTTATATACCTTTGCGGTCCTCCACAGTTTACGTCTCAGCATTACCAATCCACCTCTTCCGCAGATAATGGATGAAGCTGCTCGTCTGCAGAAGTGACCTTGCCGCTCCTGATGTGGATCACAACATCTGCCATTTTGGCTATATTCTGGTTGTGGGTCACGATGATGATCGTCTTGCCGTATTCTCTCGCCATCCTCAGAAGAAGCTTCAGCACGACGACGCCTGTCTCCGAATCAAGGGCTCCCGTAGGCTCATCACAGAGCAGGATCTTAGGATTCTTGGCCAGGGCTCTGCAGATGGAAACTCTCTGCTGCTCACCGCCGGACAGCTCGTGCGGGAACTGATGCGCGTGATCCGCCAGTCCGACTTCCGTCAGCAGCTCCTCAGCACTCAGGTGATCCGGAGCGATCTCCTCTACAAGCGAAATGTTTTCCAGTACAGTCAGTGTCGGTATCAGATTATATGACTGGAATACGAAACCCACCTTGGCCGCTCTGTAGTCTGCCAGTTCATCACTGGAAAGAGTGGAAATATCCGTACCGTCTACGATGATCGTGCCGCCGGTAGGATTGTCCAGACCGCCGAGGAGGTTGAGAAACGTACTCTTGCCGGCTCCCGATGGTCCGAGGATCACGACGAATCTGCCGCCGTCGATCTCGAGATCGACACCGGAAAGAGCGTTCTGCGTATGATCACCTGTCACATACGTCCTTGTTACATCTTTGAATTGAACTATTTTCATAAATATTATCCCAAGAAAAAATCATTAGTTAGTTAATTTGAACTAACTAATGATAGCACTTTCTCTCCCGGAAATAAAGCCTGAAAATCCCGCAGTCCCGGAGGCTCTTTTTCTTCTATCTGCCGCCCGCTGATCTTACGAATTCTCTGAAGAGCGGGTGCGCCCTGTTCGGTCTGCTCCTGAATTCCGGATGGTACTGGACGCCGACGAAGAAGCCGTTCTCAGGCAAAACAACGGATTCGACCAGGCGGCCGTCCGGAGAAGTTCCCGCGATCTGAAGCCCGGCTTTCTCAGCCTCATCTCTGTAGTCATTGTTGAACTCATAGCGGTGTCTGTGTCTCTCGCTGATCCTGCCGCTGCCGTAGATCTGCTCCAGCAGCGATCCGGGCCTGATCCGGCACGGATAGGCTCCGAGTCTCATCGTTCCTCCCTTAGGGATATCCCCATACTGGTCCGGCATGAGGTCTATCACCTTATGGGCGCTTCCTTCATCAAATTCTCCGGAGTTGGCATCGGCATATCCAAGTACGCTCCGCGCAAATTCTATGACCGCGATCTGCATTCCAAGGCAAATGCCGAGATAAGGGATATTGTTTCTCCTTGCATATCCGGCAGCACGTATCATTCCCTCGATGCCGCGGTCGCCGAATCCTCCCGGGACAAGGATACCATCGGCATCGGAAAGGATCTCCTCCTCTGTTTCTTCCGTGATATCCTCTGCTTCGATCCATTTTATCTCTACGGTGCAGCCTGTTTCATATCCTCCGTGGCGGAGAGCTTCTGCCACTGAGAGATATGCGTCATGGAGCTTCATGTACTTGCCTACCATAGCGATCGTGACGCGTCTGCCCCCGGCTTTGATCCTGTCGACCATTGCCCTCCAGTCTTCCATGTCGCAAGGGCCTGCGTCGATTCCGAGCTCGCGGCATACGATCCACGAGAAATGTGCCTGCTCCAGCATCAGCGGTGCTTCATAGAGCACAGGCAGTGTTATGTTCTCTATAACGCAGTCCCTTTTGACATTGCAGAAGAGTGATATCTTGTCGTATATGTCCTCATCGATGTGTCGGTCGGACCTCATGATGATGATGTCAGGGGATATCCCCATATTCCTCAGTTCTCTTACCGAATGCTGCGTAGGCTTGGACTTGTGTTCACCCGATCCCGAGATATACGGAACAAGCGTGACATGGATGAACAGGCAGTTTGCTTTCCCCTGCTCGATACACACCTGGCGGGCTGCTTCAAGAAACGGCTGACTCTCGATATCTCCGACCGTCCCGCCGATCTCTGTGATGATCACATCGCTCTGTCCCTCGCGGCCGACACTGTAGATGAACTCTTTGATCTCGTCAGTGATATGCGGTATGACCTGAACAGTCGATCCGAGATACTCTCCCCGGCGCTCCTTGTTCAGTACATTCCAGTAGACCTTGCCGGTCGTCAGATTTGAATACTTGTTGAGGTCCTCATCTATGAATCTCTCATAATGCCCCAGATCCAGATCTGTCTCCGCGCCGTCATCTGTCACATAGACCTCTCCATGCTGGAAGGGACTCATTGTCCCCGGGTCCACATTGATATACGGGTCCAGCTTCTGCGCCGCGACCTTGAGGCCCCTTGCCTTGAGAAGCCTCCCGAGGGATGCCGCAGTGATCCCTTTTCCCAGTCCGGATACGACTCCGCCTGTTACAAAAATATATTTTGCCATAGTCATTCACCCTCTTCCGAACATCCGGTTCATCCGCTTATCTTACTGTCCGCTCTTGCCATAGTTTGAAAGCACCCGGGCCGACGGGTCATCCACATCGCAGCCCTCCCAGGATCTGTTAGGCATCCAGAAGTCTATGATCATTTCCGCCTGCCCCGGATAATATTTCTCGAATATCTCACGGTACAAAAGAGACTCTTTTGTGAAAGGTCTGGCATATTCATATTTCATGCGCTTCTCTTCGAACTCAGCATCCGTGTAGAAGCCCTCGGCATATTCCTTGAGGTCATCCACCATTGAATGCCCGACGGCGTCAGAGAACGCAGCCTTTTCTCTCCAGAGAATCTCATATGGAAGGTAGTCTCCCTCGAAAGCTTTTCTCAGCAGGTATTTGCCCTTGTTATATCTGTTCATCTTGAGTTCAGGATCGATCGACATCACGTACTCCACGAAGTCAAGATCCCCGAACGGCACCCTTCCCTCGATGCTGTTTCCCGAGATGCAGCGGTCCGCCCTGAGGACATCATACATATGGAGCTCTCTGATCCTCTTGCACGCCTCCTCCTGGAACTCTGCAGCGCTCGGGGCAAAATCCGTATATTTATATCCGAACAGCTCATCAGAGATCTCTCCCGTAAGAAGCACCCTTATATCTGTATTCTGATGCACAGCCTTGCACACCATATACATGCCGATCGAAGCTCTGATCGTTGTGATGTCATACGTTCCCAGCAGATAGATCACAGACTCGAGCGCATCCAGCACTTCCTGCCGTGTCATGATCACTTCGGTATGCTCGCTGCCGATATGATCCGCGACCATCCTGGCATATTTCAGATCGATCGGATCCAGATCCATGCCTACAGCAAAGGTCCGGATCGGAGCAGCCGACTCCCTGGCAGCGATCGCGCACACCAGGGATGAGTCGAGGCCTCCTGAAAGCAGAAACCCGACATTGGCATCAGCCACAAGACGCTTCCTGACCCCTTCCGTCAGTTTCGTCCTGATGTTACTGCAAATCTCATCAAGATCACCGCTTATGTACTCTTTTACCGAGGTCATATCGCGGTATCTTGTGAATCCCCCGTTTCGCCAGTAACACCCCGGAGGGAAAGGCATGATCCGGTCGCAGATCCCAAGGAGACTCTTGGGCTCGCTTGAGAATGCGATGCATCCTTCCCTGTCGTAGCCGTAATATAACGGCCTGATGCCAATCGGATCCCTTGCAGCTATAAATTCGTCTGTCCGTCCATCGTAGATCACACAGGCGAACTCAGCGTCAAGCAAATCGAACATCTCTGTTCCATGTTCAAACCAGAGCGGCAGCAGGAGCTCGCAGTCCGAGCCGGAACGGAATGTATATCCCATTGCCTCGAGCTCCTTCTTCATTTTTTCAAATCCGTACAGTTCTCCGTTGCAGATCACGCTGCATCCGTCTTTCATAAACGGCTGCATCCCTTCAGGTGTCAGCCCCATAATGGACAGTCTGTGGAATCCCATGATCCCCCTTCTGCACGTAGCCGGTATTCCGTGATCGTCTTCCGCAGACAGCATCAACGTCTGCTCAGCAGTGTTGATCAACCTTGTATCGTCCGGCCCTCTGTATTTTGTTCTGGCAAAAGCCTCTTCGAATTCCGGCAATGTTGTGAGGCTTCCCGTTGTTGCCATGATTGTACACATAATCGACCCCCTCTATTTCTCACCGAACAGCAGCAGACCATAGTTAGGAAGCGGCCAGAAGGCCTTGGATGTGACCCTCTCGGCTGCATCGCTGTCGGCTCTGAGCTGCTGCATCGCAGGAAGCAGCCTGTCCCTGATGATCTCTGCGTCCCGCATATAATCCTCTCCTCCAAGCAGATCCAGCACTTCTATCAGCGCGTCCACATCATCGTATATACGGTCTGTCTGCTGAGACAGGAACCGGATCATCCTCTCTTCAAATCTGCACGAGACATCCGGCACCGCCCTTTTCTTGTCGTTATGATTTCGCGCAAGCTCAGCAGTATACCTTTCGACTGCAGGCGCGATCCTCTTCATGGCCATCGATCTCATAGTTCTCGCCTCGATGCATATGGTCTTGCAGTAGTTTTCAAGCATGACCTCGCATCTCGACTCCAGCTCCGACCTTGTGAATACGCCCTGATGCATAAGCATATCCACGTTTTTGTCGTCCAGAAGATGCGGCACACAGTCTGCGGTGGTCCTGTAGTTGGACAGTCCTCTTCTCTCAGCCTCTTCGATCCACTCATCCGTATATCCGTCGCCGTTGAAAATGATCCTGCCGTGCTCCCTCAGAGTCTTTCTGACTAATCCGTAAATCTCTCCGGCTTCATCGTCTGTACCCTCCAGCCAGTCCGCAAAGTACTCAAGAGAATCCGCAACGGCACTGTTGATTATTGTGTTAGGAAATGCTATGCCGCCCATTGAGCCCGGCATTCTGAATTCAAATTTGTTTCCCGTAAAAGCAAAAGGCGACGTCCTGTTCCTGTCGGTGTTGTCTCTGCTGAAGCCCGGCAGCACTGCCGTCCCCAGTCTCATCAGGACATCCCCGTCCTTTTCATAAGGCAGATCATCCTCGATCGACCTGAGCACCGCGGTCAGTTCATCTCCGAGGAACATGGAGATCACGGCAGGAGGCGCCTCATTCGCCCCGAGTCTGTGATCGTTGCTGGCAGACGCGATCGAGATCCTCAGCAGGTCCTGATATTTATCCACCGCCCTGATGACCGCGCAGAGAAACAGCAGAAACTGCGCGTTGTCATGCGGTGTTTCTCCCGGCGCTATCAGGTTCACGCCCTTATCTGTCGCCAGCGACCAGTTGTTGTGCTTGCCGCTGCCATTCACACCGTCGAACGGTTTCTCGTGAAGCAGCGCGACGAAGCCGTGGCGCTCGGCCACCTTTTTGATCATCTCCATCACCAGCTGGTTCTGATCGGCTGTAACATTGACCTTCGTATAAATACAGGCGAGCTCATGCTGTGAAGGGGCGACCTCGTTGTGCTCCGTCTTGGCCAGCACACCGAGTTTCCACAGCTCGTCATTCAGTTCTTCCATGAATCTTGTGATTTCCGGCTTGATCGGTCCGAAATAGTGGTCGTCGAGTTCCTGCCCTTTTGGCGGCATCACCCCGAACAGGGTCCGCCCTGTGAATCTCAGATCCGGCCTCTGTTCATAGAGTTCGTGCGGGACCAGGAAATATTCCTGCTCAGCTCCCGCTACCGCCTGCACCCTCCTGACAGAATCATTGCCAAGTATATGAAGCACTCTCAGAGCCTGCCTGTTCAGAGCATCCATGGATCTAAGAAGAGATGTCTTTTCA
>ONHU01000003.1 GCA_900317675.1 uncultured Eubacteriales bacterium | reverse complement strand
GCATACTGGAGAGGCGACGAGCACAACAAGATGCTTACACGTATCTACGGAACTGCTTTTACCAAAAAGGATGATCTGAAAGAGTATCTGGAATACCTTGCGGATATCAAAAACAGAGACCACAACAGACTCGGAAGGGAAATGGATCTCTTTACGACGGTCGATGTTATCGGCCAGGGACTTCCGCTCTTTATGCCTAAGGGCGCAAAAGTCATCCAGAAGATGCAGAGGTGGATCGAGGATCTCGAGGAGTATGAATGGGGCTATGTCCGCACAAGGACTCCGCTGATGGCAAAATCCACACTTTATAAGATATCAGACCACTGGTATCACTATAAAGACGGAATGTTCCTTCTCGGATATGACAATATCGATGATCTGATGGCTGCAGAGGACAGATCCGCTGAGATCCACGGAGTACAGGACCTCAATCTGATCGAGAACGATGCTGACAGCGACGTACTGGCTCTGCGTCCGATGACATGCCCGTTCCAGTACTATGTATACAAGGCTCGCCAGAAGAGCTACAGAGACCTGCCTTACAGGATGGGTGAGACATCGACGCTGTTCAGAAATGAGCAGGCAGGAGAGATGCACGGACTTACAAGAGTGCGTCAGTTCACTATTTCAGAAGGACATCTCGTAGTAGCACAGGATCAGCTTGAAGAAGAGTTCAAGGGCTGTGTTGAGCTGGCAAAATACTGCCTGACCACACTCGGACTCGAAGGCGATGTCACATACCGTCTGTCAAAGTGGGATCCTGAGCATGCTGAGGACTACCTCGGAACCGCGGAGGAGTGGGACCGTGTCGAGGGCTTCATGAGAGATATCCTCAACGATATTGGTCTTGAATTCAAGGAAGCTGTAGGAGAAGCTGCTTTCTACGGACCTAAGCTCGATATCCAGGCCAAAAACGTATACGGCAAGGAAGATACTATGATCACGATCCAGATCGATACATTCCTTGCAGAACGCTATGATATGTACTATATCGACAAGGACGGCCAGAGAAAGCGTCCATACATCATCCACCGTACATCAATCGGATGCTATGAACGTACACTTGCATGGCTGATCGAGCATTACGCAGGAAACCTGCCTACATGGCTCTGCCCTGAGCAGGTAAGGATCCTACCGATCTCAGACAAGATCGCTGATTACGCTGAGGAAGTACGCAAGGAACTGCGCAAAAACGGAGTAGATGTAACGGTTGATTCCAGCAGCGAGAGGATTGGATACAAGGTCCGCAGAGCACAGCTCGAAAAGGTGCCTTATATGCTTGTTCTCGGCGCTAAGGAAGCCGAAGAAGGAAATGTTTCCGTACGTTCAAGATATCTCGGAGACGAGGGTGTAAAGCCTCTGGGCGAGTTCGTAGAGGCTCTCTGCGAAGAGATCCGCACAAAAGAGATCCGCAAGATAGAAAAGAAGGATCAGTAATGCTGAAATGTGCTGCTTCTGTAGAGATATCTGCATAAAAATGTTATACTAATTTGTGGCGGGCTCTGCCGGCATCATACCGGCGATCCTGCTGCGAAATCATTAATGAGAGGTATAGCTGATGAGCGTAAAATATAAAAGAGTACTGATCAAGATCAGCGGCGAAGCACTTGCCGGAGAGGACAGATTCGGTGTCAACGCAGCTGAACTCGGCAAAGTAGCAGCTCAGATCAAAGAGATCAGAGATGCAGGAGTCGAGGTCGCTGTTGTATGCGGCGGAGGAAATTTCTTCCGCGGAAGGACCGGCGAAAATATAGACAGACCTACTGCAGACTACATGGGCATGCTCGCGACCGTCATGAACGGACTGGCTGTCCAGGATGCTCTGCTCGCGATCGACTGCCCGGCGAAGCTGATGACCGCTATCGAGATCAGAGATATGGCAGAGGGATATGCAAGGCGCAAAGCTCTTGATTATCTTGATGAAGGCAAGGTCGTTGTATTCGGCGGAGGAACAGGAAGTCCTTTCTTCACGACAGATACCACGGCAGCACTCAGAGCAGCAGAGATCGGAGCCGATGTCCTGCTGCTTGCCAAGAACATAGACGCTGTCTATTCGGCAGATCCGAGAACCGTTCCTGATGCGCAGAGATATACAGAACTCTCATATATGGATATCATCGACAAGGATCTCAAGGTAATGGATCTGACAGCAGCGACTCTGTGCAAAGACACAGGCACGAAGATCTACGTTTTCGCACTTGCTGAAGAGGGCAACCTCATGAAAGTGATCAATGGCGAAAATGTCGGAACACTGATACACTAATGTACGTGAGACAGTCCTGCGTACACAACGATTTATAAGAGGAGGAAATCATGGCTGGCAAGAAATCACTCGAAGAGAGGATCGAGAGCACGAAATCTCACCTTAAGGAAAACCTCAATACCGTAAGAGCAGGAAGAGCGAATCCGGCTCTCCTTGATAAGGTAATGGTCAACTATTACGGATCGCCTACACCGCTCAAGGCACTGGCTAATGTTTCAGTTCCTGATCCGAGGACTCTGCTCATATCACCATTCGATCCTAAGTCGATCAGTGATATCGAAAGAGGTATCAACGAAGCCAATATCGGCATCAATCCTGCGAATGACGGCAAGGTAATCAGACTCGCCATTCCTCAGCTGACAGAAGAGAGACGTAAAGAGCTCGCAAAAGTCGTCAAGAACTACGGCGAAGATGCCAAGGTAGCAGTCAGAAACCTCAGAAGAGATGCCAACGATGAACTCAAAAAGCTCCAGAAGGAAGGCGAGCTTACAGAAGATGATCTGAAGGGCGAACTCGAAGAGACTCAGAAGAAAGTCGAAAAGGCGATCAAAGAGATCGACGCTATCATCGCTGAAAAAGACAAGGAGCTCATGGAAGTATAACACCGGCCTGCATGGAGCAGACAGTTATGCACTCTATGAACAACCAACATTTATTAAATCTGACAACGTGGCTTAGACAGAGCCACGTTTGTCGTGTTTAATGGCCGGAGAAAGGCAGTGAATGATGGATATGACCAAAGTACCGACTCATGTCGGCATAATCATGGACGGAAACGGCAGATGGGCTAAGGCTCATGGGGTTCCGCGTGTGATGGGACACAATGCCGGAATGCAGTCTATGAAAAAAATAGTTATCGCTACTTCCAATATGGGGATCAAATACCTGACAGTATATGCTTTTTCCACAGAAAACTGGAAACGGAGCACGGAGGAAGTAAGCGGCATTTTCAATCTTATCGTCAAGTACGTCAATTCTGAACTCGAAGAGCTTGATGAAAACAATGTGCACATCAATATCTTCGGAGATTACAGCATGCTTCCGAAAGCATCTGTAGATGCGATCGACAGGATGGTATCCAGACTCGATCACAATGACGGACTGGTGTTCAATATAGCGCTCAACTACGGAGGAAGGGACGAGATCCTCAGGAGCGTAAAAGAGATCGCCAGGCAGTGTGCCGAGGAAGGCCGCGATCCGGGTGGGCTGACTGAAGATGATATATCCCGTTATCTGTGGTCGGGGGAGGAGCATTTTAATGTTCCTGATCCGGACCTCATCATCCGCACAAGCGGAGAGGAGAGGATATCCAATTTCCTGACATGGCAGTCCGCTTACAGCGAGCTGATGTTCACTGACACGCTTTGGCCTGATTTCACACCGGAAGAATACGCTGAGATGATCGCGGCATTCGCAAGCCGCGACAGACGTTTCGGCGGCCGGAAAGAAGCTGCTAAGTGACAGACTTGTAATTTCTTATGAGCCGAAAGGATAACTACAGATGAAGACAAGAATCATTTCCGGAATAATTATGGTTCCGCTCCTGCTGGTGCTGTATTTTGGCGGAATAGTATTATGGGCAGCAGCCCTGATCATCGCTTTTATGGGAATCAGGGAATTCTGTGGAGGATGGAACAATCTCGATGTCCATCCATCTCTTCCTATCTGCTGTGTGATGACAGTACTGCTGTTTCTGACATATTTTCTGAAACCGTTTGCCGGCGCGTATGCAGGACACCATATGGTGATGATGCTGAGCTGCATGTGGGTATTTGCCGCAGCTGCAGTCTCCATGATCTACGGATGGAAGATCAATCAGAGAGGTGCGTATGACGCTGCCGCTACAGCAGTATCGCTTGTGTATATACCTTTCTTCACTTATCACATGGTCATGATCGATATGACCGATTACAGCAGACTGATATGGATCGTAGTGATCGCCGCGTTCGGATCAGATATCTGCGCGTATTTCACCGGATATTTCCTCGGAAAGCACAAGATGGCGCCGAATCTGAGCCCTAAGAAGACGATAGAAGGAGCTGTGGGAGGACTTGCCGGAAGCACGCTCCTCTGCATGCTCTTTGGTTTCTTCTTTATGAAGGACCAGATCGCCGTATGCGCTGTGATGGGTCTTGCAGGCGGAGCTGCCGGGATGGCGGGCGATCTTACTGCATCGGCATTCAAGCGTAAAATGGGGATCAAGGACTATGGAACACTCATTCCGGGACACGGTGGGATCATGGACAGATTCGACAGTGTGATCTTTGTGGCTCCGGTCGTATACTACACGATTTTCATAGCGGAGATGCTTTCATGAAAAGGATACTGATCATGGGGAGCACCGGTTCTATAGGGACTCAGGCGCTCGAGATAATAAGAAAAAACAGAGACCGCTTCAGTGTATGCGGTCTTACATGCAGAAGCAGGATAGAGACTCTGAAGCAGCAGATCAGAGAATTTGCCCCTGAAGCGGTTTCAGTCGGATCTGCTGAAGATGCTGCAATGCTGCAGCGTGAGTTCCCGGGACTTACAGTCTGCTTCGGTGAGGATGGCCTTGTTGAGATAGCTAAGATGGACTGCGATATCGTGCTGAATTCCCTTATGGGAATAAGCGGGCTCGCGCCTACGTATACAGCAATCGGGCTCGGACGGGATATCGCTCTGGCCAACAAGGAAACACTTGTCGCGGGAGGCGCGATCGTAACTCAGCTTTGCAGAGAAAAAGGATCAAGACTCCTGCCGGTAGATTCCGAACACAGCGCGATCTTCCAGTGCCTTGAGGGAAACGGCGGAAGCGCCTGCGCAAGAGCTTATGCTGATCCTGACAGCAGTCTGTACAGACCTGTACGCAGGATACTGCTTACCGCTTCCGGCGGACCGTTCAGAGGCAGAAGCCTTGAAGAGATGAGAAATGTGACCATAGAACAGGCTCTGAATCATCCGAAGTGGAGCATGGGTTCCAAGATCACGATCGATTCTGCTACGATGATGAATAAAGGTCTTGAGGTAATAGAAGCCAGATGGCTCTTTGATGTACCGGCAGACAAAATAGATGTGCACGTGCACCCTGAAAGCATCGTACATTCTATGGTAGAATTCTGCGATGGATCTGTCATCGCGCAGATGGGCATGACGGATATGAAGATCCCTATCAGTCTGGCGCTCAGCTATCCTGACAGGATGAAGCTCCTTGCGGATTTTGCCGATGGATACGGATGCGATGATCCGCTGAGCCGGAGCAGTGACGGCAGTCTTGATCTGTTTACGACAGGAGCAAGACTCACTTTTGAGAAACCTGACCGCAAAGTATTCAGATGTATTGATCTGGCATATGAGGCTTTGAAAGAAGGGGGAGCCGCGCCTGTAGTCATGAACGGCGCCAACGAAGAACTGGTGGCTATGTTCCTGGCCGGAAAGATAGGCTTCCTTGATATTCCTCAGACTATAGAAAAAGTAATGGATAAAAGCAGCTTCCCGGCACCGAAGACCGTGGAAGAGATACTTGAAACAGACAGGCGTTCAAGGGAAATGGCAAAGGAGATGTTAGTTTGAAAACAGCTATATTGTTCGTAGTGATGCTGCTGGTACTGGTCATCCCGCATGAATGGGGGCATCTTATAGTGGCAAAACTCTGCGGCGTCAAAGTCAATGAGTTTTCAGTCGGCATGGGACCGCTTCTGTTCAAAAGACAGAAAGGAGAGACTCAGTACTCAGTCAGGCTCCTGCCTCTCGGCGGATACTGCCAGCTAGAGGGTGAAGAAGAAGCTGTAGATGATCCGAGGTCCTACAGCAGCAAGACTCCTCTGCAGAAGATCGCTATATTGCTTGCAGGAGTTACGATGAATGTCATCATTGCTATACTGGCTGTAACTCTCGCTTATGCTATATCCGGAGTACCATCCAATGTTCTTTCCGGTGTTACACCGGATTCACCTGCTGCAGAGGCAGGCATACAGGAAGGCGACAGGATCGTCGAGATCGACGGGACCCGGATCAGAAACTGGGACAGTGTTGTCACAGCTGTCGACGGATACCATGAAGGCGACAAAATGGAAATAGTCTATGTCAGAGACGGCAAGACATATGAAGCCTTTCTTGTGCCTGAGTATGACAAAGAGAATCAGAGATACATGGTAGGAATCATTGCCGGCAACACGCGTGACCCTCTGACGTGTATCAGGAGCGGATTTACTGCTACCTGGCAGATGAACAAGATGATGCTTGCTACGTTCCAGGGCATGATCAAAAAGGGAATCAACAGGGATGATGTGGCCGGCCCGGTAGGACTTGTCCGGGTCGTAGGGCAGGCATCGTCATACGGCATCGAATCATATCTGATGCTTCTGGCGCTTGTCAGTCTCAACCTGGCTATATTCAATATCATACCTATACCGGGACTTGACGGAGGAAAGATCTTCTTTATCATTCTCAAAGTGATAAGCGGCGGACGAATCAATGACGACATGGAGTACAAAGCGACTGTTGCAGGTATGGTGCTCCTTCTCACATTATTCGTAGTCATAACCTGCAACGATATAATGAACATTTTTAACTGATCCTGACAGGATCAGGTATACAGGAGAATCTGATGACAAGACAGGTAAACTGCGGCGGCATCCTCATAGGAGGAGGCGCGCCGATATCTATACAATCCATGACCAATGTCGATACGAGGGATACTGAAAGACTCGTAAGACAGATCGATGAACTCGCAGATGCCGGGTGCGATATCGTCAGATGCGCGGTACCGGATCTGCAGGCGGCAGAATCCCTCGGCCGCGCCAGAAAGCGCGTCAGGGTGCCTCTCGTAGCCGATATACATTTTGACTACAGACTTGCGATAGCATCCATAGAGAACGGAGCTGACAAGATCAGGATCAATCCGGGAAATATCGGCAGCATTGACAGAGTCAGAGCAGTGGTCGATAAAGCCCGTGAGAGAAACATCCCGATCAGGGTCGGAGTCAATTCGGGCTCTCTAGAGAAAGGACTCATAGAAAAATACGGCGGAGTTACGGCGGAAGCTCTTGCTGTGAGCGGCGTCAATATGCTCAAAGTTATTGAAGATATGGATTATGATCAGCTTGTGGTTTCGATCAAGTCTTCAAATGTCAGGATGAACTATGATGCCCACATGAAGCTCAGAGAGCTGACTGACTTCCCGATACACATCGGAATCACAGAGTCAGGCACGCCGAGAAACGGAGAGCTTAAGTCGGCTGTCGGGATCGGAGCACTGCTTCTTGCAGGGATCGGTGATACTATGAGAGTGTCGCTGACTGATGATCCGGTAAAGGAAGTCATTCTTGCAAAGCGCATACTCGAGACCGTCGGGATGAGAGAAAAAGCGATCGAGATCGTTTCGTGCCCGACATGCGGCAGGACAGAGATCGATCTTATCGGACTTGCCAATGAAGCGGAAGAAAGACTGGAGCCGGTCGCACAGAAGAGACGAGAGGCAGGTCTCAGACCGCTCAAGGTGGCAGTCATGGGATGTGCTGTGAACGGACCGGGAGAAAGCCGCGAAGCAGACTACGGCATCGCTGGCGGCAGAGGCGAAGGACTTGTTTTCTCCCATGGAGAGATCATAGAAAAGACAACAGAAGATAAACTGATCGACAGGCTTGTAGAGCTTGTATCAGCAGAAAAATAGCAGGACTGTGTGCCGCTTCGGAGAAATCCGGGACGGCACACTGCGGATATTAAGAAAGGAAAAGTATGATCAGAATACCGGCTGATGTGCTGACTGCAGAAGAACTCAGTGAAGCTACAGGCAGAAAAGCTGCTGATCTGGATATTGAAACGACCGGAATCTCGGTTGACAGACAGAGCCTGATGCTCAATATCGACTTCAAGCTCAATTTTGTGATGCCGAGAAATCTCGAAAGTCTGATGAAAGAACGCATCAGATCCAGAGTAGGTCCTGCCTGCAGGATCATGATCAACTACATGTACACCGGCATCAAAATGCCGTCTGCAGACAGCGAGCAGAGAAGTGAAAACGGATATTCAGGCGGTTCATATAAGGGCGGTGAGAACGGCGGATTCAGAAGACGCAGTGCCAAAGAAGAGCCGGCGTTTGAGAATCAGGCCGGAGAACTCATACTTCTGGGCAAGGATTTCAGCGACGCGCCTGTTCCTTACAGAGAACTCGAAAACTATGTCGGAAGCAAGGACAAGGTATGTATCGAGGGAGAAGTTTTCAAGATCGAGTCACAGCCGATCAGATCAGGCAAGATCCTTGTCAGTATCCTTATCGCAAGCGAGGTCAGGACATTCTGTCTTAAGTCATTCATTTCTTCAGACAAAATGACAGAGATCGGAGAGAATCTCAGCGAAGGCGATATGATCAGAGCCAAAGGCCCGATCGAATACGATACGTATGAGCATGAAAATATAATGATGGTCAATGCTGTCAAAAAGGTCAGAAAGACTGTCCGCGAGGATACGTATCAGGGCGGCAGGCGAGTCGAACTCCACTGCCATTCCAAGATGAGCGATAACGATGGCTTCAACGAGGTCGAGGATATCGTCAAAACCGCTGCTTACTGGGGGCAGCCGGCGGTAGCTATTACGGATCACGGAGTTGTGCAGGGTTTCCCTGACGCAGCCAAGACTGCCGGGAAACTTGCCAAGGCAGGCAAGAACATCAAGATCATCTATGGTGTGGAAGGCTATCTGTATCCTGATGAAGATGCAGTGCTCGAAGATGGAACGATAGATATCAAAAAGAACAGGACCTATCACATCATACTGCTCGCAAAGAACCAGACAGGTCTCAAAAATATATACAAGCTCGTGAGTCTTTCTCACATCGATTACTTCTATAAGCGCCCGAGACTGCCACGTTCAGTGCTTCAGGCACACAGAGAGGGATTGATAATAGGCAGTGCCTGCGAGGCCGGGGAAGTCTATCAGGCTGTGGAAAGAGGCGCTTCGGACGAAGAACTCGACCGCGTCGCTTCATTCTACGACTATCTCGAGATACAGCCTCTGGGCAACAACCAGTTCATGATCGAGGAAGGCCGGGTGAGCGGGGTAGATGAACTCATTGCTTTCAACAAGAGGATCATAGCTGCAGCCGACAGGCTCGGAAAGCTGACCGTTGCCACGACAGACTCTCATTATCCGACCCGTGAAGCATCGATTTACCGCAATATAATCATGGCAGGCATAGGCTTCAGGGATACGCCTTCTGACTCTCTGTATCTTCGCACGACTGACGAGATGATGAAGGAGTTCGAATATCTCGGAGACCGGGCGGAAGAGATCGTTATCACGAATACCAACAGGATAGCGGATATGATAGAGGAAGTGCTTCCCGTGCCAAAAGGTAAATTCCCGCCTAAGATCGATGGCGCAGAAGAACAGCTCCGCACAAGCTGCTACGAAAAAGCCAGATCGATCTACGGGGATCCTCTTCCGGCGGAAATAGAAGAAAGACTTGAGACCGAGCTCAGCTCCATCATAGGTAACGGATATGCGGTAATGTATATAGCAGCTCAGATGCTGGTGCATAAGTCCAACTCAGACGGCTATCTGGTAGGATCAAGAGGATCCGTCGGATCGTCTTTTGCTGCTACGATGGCCGGCATAACAGAAGTAAATCCGCTGGCTCCTCACTATATATGTCCTGAATGCAAACATTTTGAATGGTCGGGTGAGCCTGACAAATATGACACGGGCTACGATATGCCTGAAAAGATGTGCCCTGAATGCGGCGCCCGCATGAAAAAGGAAGGTCTCAATATCCCGTTCGCTACATTCCTCGGATTCAAGGGGGACAAGGAGCCTGATATAGACCTTAACTTCGCCGGAGAATACCAGCCGGTGGCTCACAGGTATGTCGGAGAGATATTCGGTGAGAAGAACGTTTTCAAGGCGGGAACTGTTGCGACGATCGCGGACAAAACAGCCTACGGATACGTCAAACACTACATCGAAGACAACAATATAAAAGCGAACAAATACGACATAGATTATCTTGTCAAAGGGTGCACCGGTGTCAAGAGAACGACCGGACAGCATCCGGGAGGGATCATTGTCGTTCCGGACGATCATGAGATCTACGAATTCTGTCCGATACAGAAGCCGGCAAACAAGAGGGATACCGATGTCATTACGACGCACTTCGATTATCACAAGATCGATGAGAACCTCCTCAAGCTCGATATACTCGGCCACGATGTCCCGCAGCTCATAAGACATCTGCAGGTCATGACAGGGGTCGACCCTATGGAGATCCCGCTTGATGACAAGGAGACTCTGAGCATCTTCACATCTCTTGATGCTCTGCATATACAGAATCCGGAATATAAGTTCACCCACGGCACCTATGCCATTCCGGAGTTCGGCACGAATTTTACCAGAGGAATGCTTGACGATATCCATCCGACGACAGTGTCGGCTCTTATCAAGATGTCAGGCTTCTCGCACGGAACGGATGTATGGACCAACAACGCTCAGGATCTTCTCAGAAACGGCACAGCAACAATCGATGAGGTTATCTCCTGCCGTGACGATATCATGAACTTCCTGATCAGCAAGGGCCTTCCTAACGGAGACGCATTCAAGATCATGGAGATCGTGCGTAAAAACAGGGTGCTCAGCCAGGAACAGCTCGATATGATGAAAGACCACGGAGTGCCTGACTGGTATATCTGGTCATGCGAGACACTCAAATACATGTTCCCGCGCGCTCATGCCGCAGCATATGTAATGATGTCGATCAGGATGGCCTGGTTCAAGGTCAATTATCCTGAAGCCTTCTACGCTGCATGGTTCTCTTCAAAGGTGGACAATTTTGATGCAGAGTGCGTAGGAAAAGGCATCCCTGATATCGAACGCAGGATGGAAGAGATCGAGAAACTCGGGAATACCGCTACAGCAAAACAGAAAGAGCATCTCACAGTATACGAGGTAATCTATGAGATGCTGTCGCGCGGATATGAATTTGCGGAGCCGGTGCTCGGAGTAGCAGAGGCGTGCAGATTTTCCGTCGTAGACGGCAAGGTCATGCTGCCGTTCAATGCTGTAAGCGGGATAGGGGATACGGCTGCCGAATCTCTTGTCGCAGCCTACAAAGACAGGTGTTTCACTACTATTGATGACGTCAGATCCAGGACCAGGCTTTCAGCTACCAACATAGAAGATCTCAAGCGTCACGGGCTTTTTGCCGGACTGCCGGAATCTGCTCAGATCAGCATATTCGACCTGTAGAGTCTATGCCGGTACTTCGAGCTCCCACCGGCATTCCCGGTAGTAGTAGATGAGCTTATAATCGATGTGTCTGCCTTCGCGGACAGTAGTGCAGTCGTACTGGATGCGTGTGACACTGCCTGCGCCGAGCCACTCGATATTGCGGATATCAGTCACGCGAACAGTCGTCTTGATACCATGCTCAAGAACTTTGAATCTGACCGGCCGGGGTGACATCGCACCAATATCAAAAACAGCAAGCACATCGACAGGCTGCCTCATGATTGATCTGCTCCTTTCATTCCCGGCACATACATTATACAGAACAAGTGTTCGTAAATCAATATTTTGCATAAATCAGGTACATTTGGATGAATATAGAAGAACGTTTTGAATTCAGAGATATCAGACCGGAAGAATATGCCGCAGCTGCTGAGATAGAGGCGACGGTTTTCCCGCCGAATGAGGTCGTAGCATCGGATGATGTAATAGCGCAGGCAAAGGTCTCGCCGGACTGCTTTATGGTAGCGGTTGACAGGCAGACAGGCAGGGTCGCAGGATTTCTGTACGGTCTGGAGACGGATGAGAAGAGATTCAGGGATGAATTCTTCACAGACAAGAGCCTCAATAAGTCTCAGGGAGATAACATCATGCTTCTGGGACTGGATATACTTCCGGAATACCAGGGACAGGGACTCGGACGCGCGGTCATGAAACATTACTGCAGCAGAGAGCAGGCAAAAGGACGCAGACGTCTGGTGCTTACATGTCTTGAGAATCTGGTTGGTATGTACACAAAATTCGGATATACAGATCTCGGCATATCCGGCTCCGAATGGGGCGGCGAAGAGTGGCATGAAATGGAGATAGTACTTAACGACTAATACTGAAAAGGGGGAACAGGAATGAACAGAGCGTTTGATGAGATAAAAAAACATCTTGGTTTCGGCATGATGCGCCTGCCGATGAAAGACGGCGATATCGACAATGAAGCAGTCTGCGCCATGGTAGACCGGTTCCTGGAAAGGGGCTTCAATTACTTTGATACTGCGCATGGTTACCACGACGGCAAAAGCGAGATCGCTGTCAGAGAGTGCCTTACCTCACGTCATGACCGCAGCGAGTATCTGCTTACAGATAAGCTGACCGATGAATATTTCAGTTCGCATGATGACATCAGACCTCTTTTCGAAAGCCAGCTCGAGGCTTGCGGAACAGACTATTTCGATTTCTATCTGATGCATGCCCAGAATGCTAAGAACTTCGAATACTTCAAAAAGTGCAGGGCATACGAGACAGCGTTCGAGCTGAAAAAAGAAGGCAAAGTACGCCATGTCGGTCTGTCTTTCCACGACAAGGCTGAAGTGCTTGACAGAATTCTCACGGAGTATCCGGATATCGAGATCGTGCAGATACAGTTCAACTATCTTGATTATGAGGATCTGAATGTAGAGAGCCGCAAGGTATACGAGGTCTGCCGCAAACATGATAAACCGGTCCTCATCATGGAGCCTGTCAAGGGAGGAAACCTTGTAAATCTTCCCGCTGATGCCCAGAAGGTGCTTGATGACCTGCGTGAAGAGACCGGGTCCGAATGCAGCAATGCGGGATATGCTCTCAGATTTGCGGCAGGTTTCGAAGGCATAGAGGCAGTCCTTTCCGGAATGAGCGATATGGATCAGATGGAGGACAACCTCAATACATTCACAGCCTGTGACGGCGAATTTGCCGCGCTGGATGAAAGGGAACATGATGCCCTCAGAAAAGTAGCGGATATCTTCGGAGCCATGGGAACGATCCCATGCACAGGATGCAGCTACTGCGTGGAGGAGAATCACTGCCCGATGGAAATCAGGATACCTTCGCTCTTCCAGAGCTTCAACAGCGACCTTCTCTTCGGAAAAGTAATGCCGTGGATGACCTATGAGATACTTACATCAGAGGGACACGGCAAAGCAAGTGACTGTATCAGGTGCGGGATGTGCGAGGATGTATGCCCGCAGCATCTGGAGATAAGAGATCTGCTGGAAAAAGTCGCAGAATGTTTCGAGTAGATTAAAGGTAGAAGAATGCTGTATATAATAAGGCATGGCGAAACAGCCAAAAACAAGAAAAAACTGCTTCAGGGAAGAAGCGATCAGTCTCTCAACGAAAGCGGCTTCTCTCAGGCTGCCGATACAGGCGACAGGTTCCGCGGTATGGGCATCCGGTTTGACAGGGTCTACTCAAGCCCCCTCATAAGAGCGAGGCAGACAGCAGAGCAGATACTGAAAAAGGGCGGAATGGCAGAACCGGATAGCGAAGCCGGCAGGACCTCTTTGCCGATCATAACTGATGAGCGGCTGATCGAGATGGATTACGGACCTTATGAAGGTATGGATCTGGAGAAGCCTGCGCCGGAAGTAATGGCGTTTTTCATGGATTTTGCAGGTACACCGGCACCTGATGGAATGGAGCAGCTTGGGGATGTAACAGCAAGACTCGGAGAATTTCTCGAGGAGATCCACGATGAGGCGCTGAAAGGCAATATATTGATATCCACGCATGCGATCGCTATGAAAGGGGCGCTCGAATATCTGACGCCAGGATCCCGCGGCGGCTACTGGTCAAAATATATCGGCAACTGTGACGTCTACGCGGTCGAAGTGACAGAGTCCGGATACGGCGTGCCGTATGCTCTGACACTAGGATAAAAAAGATAAAGATTTCGGCTGATCAAAATCAGCCGTTTTTCTTTATTCAGAGAAAAAAAGCTTGACATATAATGAACATATGATAATATATTCATATGAAAAATAATTCATATGTTCTTTGCGGAACAAATCTATGATCAGAAATGAGGAGGTCAGTATGCCTGTGAAAAATGAATATACACTCAAAGGTCTTAATGAACGTGAGCTCCTCGAACTGGCGGACCTGTTCAAGATGTTCTCCGATTCGACAAGGATCAAGATCCTTTATGATCTGTTTGACGGCGAGAAGAATGTGACAGAGATCTGTGAGGATATCGAGATGAATCAGTCTGCGGTATCCCACCAGCTCAAAGCGCTCAAAACGGCCAAACTCATCAAAAGCAGACGGTCGGGAAAGTCTGTCATGTACTCGCTTGATGATGATCATGTCAAGACGATCATAGAAATGGGCAAGGAACACATAGAAGAATAAGAAAGAAGGCAGGAGAAATGAAAAAGAAATTCAAACTTATCGATCTGGATTGTGCAAACTGTGCGGCTAAGATGGAAGATGCTATCAAGAAGATTGACGGAGTCACCGATGCATCTGTAAGCTTTATGACACAGAAAATGATGATCGAGGCAGATGATGCAGTGTTTGATCAGGTAGTTGAAGAAGCAGTAAAGTGCATCGCGAAAGTCGAGCCTGACTGCAAGGTAGTACTCTAAATGGACAGATTAACCAAGAAACAGAAAAAAGATCTTGCGCGGATAGTCATATCTCTGATAATGTTCTTCGCTCTTATGATAGCGGAGCATACCGGGCTGATACCTCATGCGCACTCCGGAAATCCGGCAGTGATCGCCGCGTATCTGGTGCCGTATTTCCTCGCAGGATACGATGTTATCCGTAAATGTCTGCTGGGGATCGCGCACGGACAGATGTTTGACGAGTCATTCCTGATGACCCTCGCAACCGTGGGAGCATTCGGATGCGGAGAACTTGAAGAAGCTGTAGCCGTAATGCTTTTCTATCAGGTGGGGGAATTCTTCCAGGGATATGCGGTAGGAAAGTCAAGAGGCGCGATCGCTGATCTTATGAGTATCGCCCCGGATTTCGCCAACAGAGAGGCTGAAGACGGATCGATAGAGGTAATAGACCCGGATGATATAGAAGCCGGTGATATTCTCATCATAAAGCCAGGCGAAAAGATCCCTGCTGACAGTACAGTCATCGAGGGAGAGGGCCTTGTAAACACTTCGGCTCTTACCGGCGAATCTATGCCGAGAGCTGTGCAGGCAGGCGAGCAGGTCATATCAGGATGCATCAACGGCGATAATCTTCTGCGTGTCCGCGCAGACAAGTCGTATGACGACTCTACAGTGATGCAGATCCTTGAAATGGTCGAGAACGCCGCGTCCAAGAAGTCCGTAACGGAAAACTTCATCACCAGGTTTGCGAAGTATTATACCCCTGCGGTCGTCATAGGCGCCGTCATACTGGCATTTATTCCGCCTCTCATCTCGGGAAACTTTACAGGAGAGTTCGGAAAATGGGTTCTCAGAGCATGTACTTTCCTGGTAATTTCATGCCCGTGCGCGCTGGTTATCTCAGTACCGCTGGCCTTCTTCGGAGGTATTGGCGCTGCGTCAAAAAAGGGTGTGCTTGTCAAAGGCTCCAACTATCTGGAAATGATGGCTGCCATAGATACCCTGGTATCAGATAAGACCGGCACCCTGACAGAAGGCAGATTCAGAGTAAGCAGTGTGACCGCAGCCGGAGGATATACAGAGGAGGAAGTCCTTAAGTACGCAGCAGCTGCTGAAGCCGGCTCATCGCATCCTATTGCGGCGGCAATCGCAGACGCATGTTCAGATAAGTTCCCGATCTCTGAAATCAAAGACGAAGAGAACTTTGCAGGAAAAGGAATCAGGGCAGAGGTGAACGGCCGAAGTGTGCTGGTAGGAAACAGAGGACTTCTGGCTGACAAAGGCATAGAACTTCCGGATGCGGATGCAGGGGGCACATGCTGTTATGTGGCGATCGACGGAATCTTCGCTGGCGTGATCGTTGTATCAGATATGCCGAAAGCTGAAGCAAAACAGGCTGTAAGCGATATACTTAGTTCAGGAGTCAGAAAGATCGTGATGCTTACAGGCGATTCTGAAAGCGCCGCAAAGAGTATCGCTGAGGAGCTGGGACTTTCAGAGTACCGGTCCGAACTCCTGCCGCAGGATAAGGTGTTCATCGTAGAAGAACTGATAAAAGAAGCCGGAAACGGGGAAGACCCTAAGCGCAAACTCGGATTCATCGGAGACGGGATCAATGACGCGCCGGTTCTTTCAAGAGCTGATGTCGGAATCGCGATGGGATCACTTGGATCCGATGCCGCAATAGAGGCAGCAGACGTAGTCATAATGGATGACAATCTGATGAGGATCCCTGCTGTGATCAGGATCGCAAGGAAGACTATAGGGATATCCAAAGCTAATATTGCTTTTGCCCTGTTTGTCAAGTTTGCCTGCCTTGTTCTGGGCGCTGCCGGCATCGCCAACATGTGGGCAGCCGTATTTGCGGATGTCGGTGTCGCTGTCATATGCATCCTTAATTCGATGAGAATGATAACATCAAAGGGGATGTAAAGCCTGTTTTACACGGTTTTTTACGATAACGAATTATCAGTAAATATCCTCAAAACCGCTAAAATCAGCAAATATAGAAGCATTATGTTTTTACTATTCAATATGTTGTGGTATAATAGCTCCGGAGATATGCTCTCCGGAGTTTTGTCATATACGGATTTCGGAAAAGGCATTTAAACACTTTTTTCACGGAGACAATAATGTCAGAAGATAATAAAAAGAAAACAACCGATAAAACGATCCAGATCACACCTGACGAGAAGAATGCTCAGTCTTCCAGAGCTCTTCCTGACAAGAGGGTGCTTTCTGGTGAGCCTGATATAGACGGAGCATCTTCCGGTGATGATATCCTTGAGATCATTCGCAGAAGAAAAGCAGCCGAAAGCAAAAAAAAGGAAAAGATCGCTGAACCGGCCCCGGCCCCGGAAGGACCGGCATCGGATATATCCGATATACCTGAGGAGCTCTTTGAGGAGGGGCTCGATCATGAGCTTTCGGAGCCTCCGAAGGGAGAAGATACGAAGTTCGTTGACAGAGCTACTATTAATGATGAACTGGAAAAATCCGCTATAGAGCGCAGAAGAACGATCACTGTAGACAAGGGCGCATCCGAAGAAGACAAGACCAGGGATGACGCCAGGTGGGCTGTGCCTGACCATGAAGTCGACATTAATGACTTCTTCTATCATGAACCGCCTGAAAAGGCAGAAGAAACGCCTGAAAAAACAGAAAGTTCAGACAAGATCAAGGGTAGCGGAGAAGAGAATAAAAGCGAAGGAAGCGATTCTGACGGTGCGGGAACAGCTGCGAAAGATGCTTCAGAAGCGGAGTCCGATCCGTACGCAGAATCTGATGCGCTTCTTCAGGAGCTGGTAGCTGAAGATCCGGATACCGAAGAAAGCAAGAGATACGGTTTTAAACCATACACCAGAGAGATAAAAAGTATGGAACTCGCTGCTGCTGCCGAGAAGGCTGCGGCTGAAAAAGAGCAAAACAGCATCGGCGGGAAGTTCAAAAGGATGGCAAAAAAAAGAAAGAGCAATTCATCCGGAGCAAAAGCTTCAGGATCCAAGTCCTCAAAATCCGGAGGAAGCAGTTCAAAAACCGGCGGAAGCAAGACAAAGTCTTCCGGCGGCAAGTCAAAAGCTGCAAGGAACAGCAAGACACTTTCAGGTGTGAAAGTGTCCAAAAATACTTCTGCATATAAGCTTAAAGACTTGCAGAGCAGTTCTTCCGGCAAGCCGAAAAAAGGCGGAAAAACCAAAAAGAGGACGAAGAAAAAACAAAAGAGCAAATTCGCGGTCTTCTTTGGCACGCTTATAAAAACTCTCATCATATGTTTCCTGATTGCCGGTCTGGCCGGAACGGGATATGTCGCATATACTATCAGCCATGCTCCTGCGATCCATCCGAGAAATATCTACGATACACTGGATGTAAGTTCACATATTTATGATGACGAGGAGAACCTGGTAGATGAGATCTATTTCTCAGAAAACAGAGAGCTTGTTACATTCGATCAGATGCCGGAAGATCTGACCAATGCGTTCATTGCCGTAGAGGACAAGACATTCTGGACACACAGCGGATTCAACTTCAGACGTATCATCGGCGCGATACTTGAGAGATTCCACGGAGGCAGGATAAGCGGTACGAGTACTATAACCCAGCAGCTTGCGCGAAATGTATTCCTGCCTGATGAAAAGAGTGTCAGATCGATCAAGCGTAAGATCATAGAAATGTACTACGCTTATCAGATAGAGCAGGAACTCAGCAAGGAAGAGATCATAACCGCATATCTCAATACGATATATCTTGGGTATGGCTGTTACGGCGTTGATACAGCGGCCAGAAAGTATTTTGCCACAGATGTCGAAGGCCTTACGCTTGAGCAGTGCGCTGCCCTTGCTGCGCTCCCTCAGGCGCCGGGTTCATATGCGCTTCTGACAACCGAGCCTACAGACATTACAGAGGAATACGCCAACGGCGTATATATAAATGATGCCAGCGCTGACAGAAGGAATATGATACTCAACCTCATGTATCAGCAAGGCATGATAACGAAAGAGGAAAAGGAAGCTGCAACAAGGCCGCTTTCAGAATTCATACACCCGGGCAGTTCATCTTCTGTTTCAGCAACATCCGCGTTCAAGGACTATCTGATTGAAACCATCAAGAAAGACCTTATGGAAGAATACGGAATAGAAGAAGAACAGGCTGTCAAGATCATCTATACAAAAGGACTGAACATATATACTACCCTGAACAGCCAGGCGCAGGAGGTTATCACAGAGGAATTCAGCGATTCAGACAACTTCCCTGAGGTCGAAGAAGGTGAAGGTGATGTAGAGGCAGCTATGGTCCTCACTGAGGTAGGGACGGGCGAGATCAAAGCAATGGTTGGAACCAGATCTGCGACCGGAGAGATGCTTTTCAACAGAGCTACCAATCCAAGACAGCCGGGATCATCCATAAAACCTCTGTCAGTCTACGCTCCTGCTCTGCAGAGGAGCCTTGAGTATCATGATGAAGGCACCATTTTCCATTACACGAATACCGGCTATGACAAACAGGGCACAAGCGGATGGGGCAATTACATCACTGTTTCGTCTACTGTCATAGATGAACCGCTGTATATCGATGGCAACAGATGGCCGAATAACGTCAACAATTCTTTTACCGGAAGCAATACATTCAAGAGCGCGATCCAGAAGTCTATAAACACATGCTCTGTCAAGATACTGGCGCAGATAGGACTTGAGTACTCAATGGATACCTTGCTGCGTTTCGGGGTCACATCGGCAGTCACAGACACTGAAAAGTCAGTAAACGACTACAATCTGGCTTCTCTCGGACTGGGGGCTATGTCTTACGGTATTTCACCGCTTGAGATGTCGGCAGCATATGCGGTATTCGCCAACGGAGGTGTCAGGAACACTACGATCTGCTACACCAAGGTAGAAGACAGCGGCGGAAGGACACTGCTTGAGAGCAAGTCTGAGACCGTAAAAGTGCTGGATGAAGGTGTTGCGTGGATCATGAACAGAGTTCTCCAGAGTGTCATCACACAGGGTATTGCGAAAGACGCAGCTATAGACGGGGTCGATGCCGGGGGCAAGACCGGTACGACGGACAACAGAAACGATATATGGTTCTGCGGATTTGTTCCTAATGTTTCTGCTGCCCTGTGGATCGGAACTGATGACAATGCGAAGCTGGATTCATATGGCGTAAAGGCCGCAGCGCTTTGGGGAGATATCATGGAGGATATCGATATAACATATGGCGGAGATTATCCTGAACGGCCTGACAATGTATTCAGAGCATGGGATGGCGAGTACTATACAGATGGTACAGCTCCGGAAAAACCGCCTGAACCTGAACCGGAAGAGGACGAGGCGGCCAAGAAGGCAAAAGATGCAAAGGCGAAAGCTGAAAAGACTCCAAGTGCTGCAAAGAAGCCGGCAGCTACACCGGCACCGGCGCCGGCAGCTACAGAGTAAGTTCGGATCACAAATGGCGGCTTCAGGGGCTGTCCGGAAGCCGGATTGGCAAAAAACCCTTGCAATCAGTGCGGTTTAGTGATATATATAGCTAAGTAAGTTATAGCTTCGAAAGAGTGGGCACGCCCACTCTTTCACTTATGTTGAGAGTTTTGCGGCATGAAAGACAGGTTCTTTTCTTCGAAAAAGACTGTCCGCCGGCGCATAATCGGAGGCAGCATGGCCAGAGATGATATCCAGACTAAGGTCACCGATCTGCTTGAGGAATTCACAGAAGGCAGAGAACTGGAGATCTACAATGTCATATACAAGAAAGAAGGTCCTGAGTGGGTGCTCAGAGTTTTCCTCGACAAGCCGATGGGTGCTGAAAGCGAATATGTCAGCATCGATGAATGTGAAGAGGCAACAAGATACCTGAGCGAGAAGCTCGATGAACTGGACCTGATAGACAGAAGTTACAACCTTGAAGTCAGTTCTCCGGGTCTTGACCGTGAACTCATCCGCGAGTCGGATTTTGTACGTTTTGCGGGAAGGGACGTAGAGGTAAAGACCTATCAGCAGATAGAAGGAAGCAAGTACTTCGAAGGAAAGCTGATAGCCAGAGAAGACGGCAAAGTCATCATTGACGTTTCCGGCAGAAGACTGGAGATACCGGCTGATAAGATTTCCAAGATAAATTTAGCAATAGTATTCTAGGGGAGGAAAAAATGAACAAGGAATTTCTGGATGCGTTTGCTGATCTGAAGAAAGAAAAGAACCTTTCAGACGAAGAGATCATCGGAGCAATAAGAGACTCGATCGAAAACGCATATAAGAAAAACTACGGTGCTTCCAACGTAAGAGTGGAAGTAGATATGGAGACCGGCGATGTTACGGTCCTGATGGGACTTGAAGTCGTAGAAGAAGTCGAAGACGATCTCACTCAGATCTCGCTCGAAGAAGCAAGAGAGATCTACGAAGAATATGAGATCGGTGATGTCGTAGAATACGAGATCGATCCAAAAGACTTTAACCGTATCGCAGCTCAGGGCGCAAAGCAGGTCTTCGTACAGAAAAACCGTGAAGCCGAGAGAATCAATTCATACAATGAATTCATCGGCAAGAAAGGCCAGATCGTCACAGGAAGAGTCGAGAGAATCAACAACGGTACGATGCTCGTTTCACTCGGAAGGACAGAAGGCAGAGTTCCGAATTCAGAGCAGGTAAGAACTGAATCCTTCAGAGTCGGAGACAGGATCAAGGTCTATGTCATGGATGTCAAGAAGGATAACAAGGGACCTCAGGTACTCCTCTCAAGATCACATCCGGGTCTCGTAAGAGGACTCTTTGAACTCGAGATTCCTGAGATCGCTGACGGAACCGTTGAGATCAAGGGCATCGCAAGAGAAGCGGGTTCCCGCACCAAGATCGCAGTGTATTCAAAGGACGAGAACGTGGATCCTGTCGGAGCCTGCGTAGGAAACAGGGGAGCAAGAGTACAGAATATCACTGATGAGCTTTTCGGAGAGAAAATCGACATCATCGTATGGGATGAGGATCCGGCGATATTCATCAGCAACGTTCTCAGACCGGCGATCGTTGAAGGCGTATATATCAACGAAGATGAGAAGTCTGCTACTGCAGTCGTTCCTGAACAGCAGCTCTCGCTTGCTATTGGAAGAGAAGGCCAGAATGTAAGACTTGCCGCAAGAGTAAGCAACTGGAAGATCGATATCAAGAGCAACCAGCAGCTCAGAGAAATGGGATTTGCTTTCGATGAATACGAAGACGCAGATCATACAGCAGAGGACCAGAGCATTGAGGAGACATCAGACGAAGGAACCGATGCGTAGATGCATAGGCTGTTATGAGTCGAAGCCTCAGAGTGATCTGATCAGGCTGACATATAACGGAAACGCATTTACGGCAGATACGGACAGCAGAAATGAGGGGCGCGGGATATACCTGTGCAGAAGCAAAGAATGCATTGAGAAGTCTTTCAGGCGCAAGGCATGGAACCGTATCTGCAGATCCGGAGTAAATAACGAGGAAATCATGAGAGCGATCAACGAAGCTCTCAATGAATACTAAGGAGGATATGAATGTCAAAGAAAGTTAGCGAACTGACAAAAGAACTTGACATCACATTACAGGAACTCAAAGATTATGCATCCAAGATGGGGATCGACATCAAATCGGCAAACAGCAGTGTCGATGATGTTGACGCGTCCAGACTTTCAAGCACAATAAATCTTATGAGGGGAAATTCTTCGTCTGCTCAGACAGGCAGCAATAAGCCGAAGATCAAAGCCACTCCGGTCATCAACAGAGACGGAGCCAAGGCTCGCCCGGCATCAAAGCCTGTGATACCTAAAAAGGCGGTAGTACCTCCTAAGAAGACAGCGGAGGCTGAAGAGGAATCTGCGCCTGCAGAAGCTGTTCCTGCTGCTGAAGCACAGGAAGAAAAGCCTGCAGCTGAGCCTGAATCAGTTCCTGCATCAAAGACTGAAGCAGAAACAGCCAAAGAGCCTGAATCAGTAAAAGCTGAAGAAGCTGCACCAAAGCAGGAGCCTGAAGTGAAGACAGAGCCTGCTTCATCTGCTGAGCCTGAAACAAAGCCTGAAGCTGCGGAGGCTGAGCCTGCTGCGGATACAACGGATATACAGGAAGAAAAGCAGCCTGAACAGGCTCCTGAAGAACCTGCTGAGAAACCGGAACCTAAAGAAACAAAGGCAGAGCCTTCTCCTGAGAAGAAGAAAGAAGAAGAATATGTCAATGCTCCGGGAAAGCCTATGAGATTCAAGAAGATCTCTGACGCAGCTACTGAAAAGAAGAAGGCTGAAGAGCAGAGAAAACGCCAGCAGGAAAGACTTGCCAGTCAGAATGAAGGACGCGCAAAAGACGGCGGCAGGAAAAACAGAGACGGCGGTAAAGACGGCGGCAGAAAAGGCAGAGACGGCGGATCCGCAAGAGACAGTCAGGGCAGAGGCGAAAAAGGCGATTCAAGAAAGGGCAGCGGCGAAGAACGCAGGTCCCAGCAGAAGAGATCCAACGCCGGCGGAGCGGCAGCAAGCGCACCTGCACCGGCAGGAAATGCCAAGTCTTCAAAGGGCAAGAGCAAGAAGTTCTTCGATAATAAGGATAAAGACAAGCAGTCCAGATTCGACAGACGCGAAGACGGCCCGGGCGGACGCAGAAATACACATGACAACGTTTATGACGAGAGAGCTCTTGAGAAGCAGGAACGTCATAAGAAGAAATATAAGACCAAGACAGTGGAAGAACCTACAGCAGAGGAACTCCTCCCTGAAGGAACAATCGCTATCACAGCTCCTATCACTGTTGCCGGACTCAGCGAGCAGGCTGAAGTCAGTGTCAGCAAGATCATTATGTCAATGATGCAGATGGGAGTAATGGTCACAGTCAACCAGTCGCTTGATAAAGACTCTATCGAGATGCTGGCTGATGATCTCGGACTGGATATCGTAGTTACTGAGGAAGAAGAAGAGGTCGTTGAGGCAGGTATCGATGTACATGAGGACGCTGAGAGCGAACTCAAACCTCGCCCGCCTATCATTACAGTAATGGGCCATGTAGACCATGGTAAGACTTCTCTGCTCGATGCTATCCGTAACACGAACGTTACCGCCGGAGAATCCGGAGGAATCACACAGCACATCGGTGCTTCCGAGGTCGAGATCAACGGCAAGAAGATCGTATTCCTCGATACACCGGGTCACGAAGCATTTACGACTATGCGTGCAAGAGGAGCACAGGTAACCGATATAGCTGTCCTGGTAGTTGCTGCTGATGATGGTGTAATGCCGCAGACAGTCGAGTCCATCAGCCATGCCAAGGCTGCAAATGTACCTATCATTGTTGCAATCAACAAGATGGATAAGCCTGGCGCTAACCCTGACAGAGTAAAACAGGAACTGACAGAGCATGGAATCCTCGTTGAAGACTGGGGCGGCGATGTCATAAGCGTACCTGTTTCCGCCAAGAAGGGCGAAGGAATCACAGATCTTCTTGAAATGATCCTTCTGCAGGCAGAGGTACTTGAACTCAGAGCCAATCCTGACAGACTGGCAATGGGTACAGTCATCGAAGCAAGGCTCGATAAGTCCAAGGGCCCTGTTGCTACACTCCTTGTCAGCAACGGTACGCTCAAGACCGGACAGAGTGTCGTAGCCGGCACTGCATCCGGAAAGATCAGAGTCATGACAGACTTCAAGGGCAAGCCGATCCGTAAGGCAGGTCCTGCTACAGCTGTAGAGATCCTAGGACTTTCAGAGGTACCTGCAGCAGGTGATGCTTTCAACGCAGTCAGAGATGATAAGACAGCAAGAGAGATCGCGGCAGCACGTAAGGAAAAGATGAGAGAGGAAGTTCTGGCAAGGAATGCCAGCATGACACTCGACAAGCTCTTCAGCCAGATCCAGGAAGGCGAGGCGAAGGAACTCAACCTCATCGTCAAGGCCGACGTACAGGGTTCTGTCGGAGCTATCGTGACATCTCTTGAAAAACTTGAGACTCCTGAAGTCAAGATCAACGTCATCCACAGCGGCGTAGGTACTATCAATGAATCTGACGTAATGCTTGCTGAGACATCCAATGCGATCATTATCGGATTCAACGTCAGACCTACTACTGCAGTAACCAATCAGGCAGCTGCAGCAGATGTTGAAATCAGACTTTACAGAGTCATCTACGATATCATTGATGAGATCCAGGATGCTATGAACGGAATGCTCGATCCTGAATATAAGGAAGAGCTTCTCGGAAAAGCCGTTGTCAGAGATACATTCAAGGTACCTAATCTCGGTATCGTCGCAGGATGCTACGTCAATGAAGGTATCGTTAAGAGAAACGCTCAGATCAGACTGGTACGTGACGGCATCGTCATACATGAGGGTGTGATCAGCTCACTCAGAAGATTCAAGGACGATGTAAGAGAAGTTGCAGCCGGTTATGAATGCGGACTCGGAATCGAGAAATACAACGACATCAAACCAGATGATGTTATCGAATGCTTCAATATGGTAGAGGTCAAGAGATAAAATGGCAAAACACAGACAGGGCAGACTCAGCGAAGAGATCAAAAAGAGCATAAGCTCATTTCTGATCAACGGCGCTAAGGACCCGAGACTTACATCAAGAATAATAAGCATCACAGGCGTAGATGTCACAAGAGACGGAAGCTATGCGACCGTATACGTTTCACCTGTCTGCCTATCCGGTGAAGATAAGGAAGCTGTCTATTCTGAAGTGCTTGAGGGATTCGAAAGAGCAAAAGGCGCACTCAGAAGCCAGGTCTCAAGAGATATCAAACTCAGATATACTCCTGAGCTTATCTTCAGACTCGATACCTCAATGGATTACGGAAGACACATCGACTCAATTCTTGAGACGCTCGATATACCGGAGGATTAATACAGACGATCCATGAACGATACAATCAGAAGCATTGCAACAATCATGAGCGATCTCGACGGGATCCTCATATATCCGCATATCAGCATGGACGGGGATGCGCTCGGTTCAAGTGCGGCACTGTGTCTTGCTCTAAGGAGCCTGGGGAAAAAGGCCTATATAATGGTCAATGAACCGGTGCCGAAAAACCTTGATTTTCTCGAGAACGGGTGCACTACTACTGATGATTCTGTTCTTGAAGATGTTCAGCTATCACTCATGCTTGACTGCAACGGGCTCAACAGGATACCGGGCAGGGAGGCTGCATGGGAGAGGGGCCGGCTCAAGGGCTGCATCGATCACCATGCAACGACATCAAAGGATATACGCTTTGACTTTCAGCGCATAGAGCCTAAGTCTGCGGCCACAGCTGAGATCATCTACAGGCTGATCAAGGACCTCGGAGCTGAGATAACTCTGGACATAGCGAACTGTATTTTTACAGCTATCACAACGGATACCGGTAATTTTCAGCATGTCAATACCACCAGCCGCTCACACGAGATCGTAGGGCATCTGTATAAAGTCGAAGGATTCAATTCAAAGATCATTTCTGCTATGATCTACGACCGCAGATCGAAGGGCGCTCTCAAGCTCGAAGGATATGTTCTTTCGAAACTGCATTTCTACGCTGACGGCAGACTCGCAGTCGGCCAGGTCTCGCAGGCAATGCTTGATGAATATGGGTGCACTATAGACGAAACTGACGGCATTATCCAGAGGATCATGAGTATTGATGGCGTAGAGGGAGGGTGTCTCCTCAAGGAAAAAGGCGATACGACCAGGATCAGTCTCAGAGGCAGATCCTATATCAATATGTCGAATGTCGCTGCGAAGTTTGGCGGCGGAGGTCATGTCCTTGCATCAGGATGCACGATCAATGCTGATCTGGATACAGCTGAAAAAACGATTCTGCCGGTTCTGATCAGCGAACTGAAACACTGAAGTAAATAGTTCAGATTCCACATGAAAGACGGGATTCTCAATATCAATAAGCCTTCCGGATGGACTTCGCAGGACGTATGCGCAAAGCTCCGCGGCAGGCTTCATATCAAAAGAATAGGACACACCGGAACGCTCGACCCTATGGCAACGGGCGTTCTGCCTGTATGTATCGGAAAAGCTACGAGGATCATCGAGTATTACGATCATGATTTCAAGACATATCATGCAGGCATGAAACTCGGGCTTGAGACTGATACCCTCGATATATGGGGAAATATCATCTCCGATAAGAAGGTGAAAATCGTGACAGCCGGTGATGCGCCGCGCTCCTGCGAGAGTGATACAGATGGCCCGGTCACAGTCAGTGAGGCAGATATTCGTAAAGCCTTTTCAGATTATACCGGCAGCATATCGCAGATCCCGCCTAAGTATTCCGCACTCAGGATCAACGGGAAAAGGGCATATGAGCTTGCGCGTGAGGGTAAGGACTTTGAGATAAAGCCGCGTATCGTCACTATCAGCAGAAACGAGATCACAGATATCGACGCAGCTTCAGGTCTGATAGAGTTCGATGCAGAGTGTTCCAAAGGTACATATATCAGGACGATCTGTGACGATATAGGAAGGACGCTGGGATGCGGCGCGGCAATGACATCTCTTGTGAGAACGCGCAGCGGATATTTCGATATCAATGAATCCCTTGATCTGAGCGAGCTTGTTGAAATGAGTGATGCGGAGATCGAAGAGCGCATCATTCCGATGGACATGACATTGACAGAGCTGGGGATCATTGAACTTGACGATAACCGATTTACCGCCTTTATCAACGGAAACAGTTCTGCTGCCGGATACAGAGTATTAAAAAAAGGCGGAAAAACAGATTTCTACAGGGTATATTGCTGCGGAGAGTTCCTCGGAACTGCGTATTTCAAGGGAAAAGAACTCTGCGCTGCCAAAGTAATATATGGTAAATGATGGAAATATACACATCGCTTGATCAAATCAATATTTCAGAAAAAACATCTGTCGCACTCGGGAATTTTGACGGACTCCATGAAGGTCACCGTGTGATCATGGAGGATGCGATAAGGTCAGCAAAGGAACAGGGCCTCAGATCACTTTGCTTTACCTTTTCAAATCATCCGTTCAATTTCATTCTGCAGCGTTCAGATGATGATCCGGACGCGGTAAAACTGATCTGCACAGAAGAAGAAAAGATCGAGCTCGTGCGCGGGATGGGATTCGATATCCTGGTGAATGTTCCTTTTGACGAGACGATCATGAAAATGCGCGCGCACGCTTTCTTTGAAGACATCATTATAGGCGTGCTGAACGCCGGATGTGTTTCTGTGGGATTCAATTATACCTATGGGGCAAGAGCAGAAGGCAAACCGGGAGATCTGGTAAGAGAGTGTGAGGCGGCCGGCATTGGGGTCAATATCCATGAAGCGGTCACAGTAGGCGGGCGTGTGGTGAGCTCCACCCTGATCCGCGAGATGATCAGCACCGGAAACATGGAGCGTACAGCTATGTATCTTGGCAGACCGTATTCTTTTTCAGGCAAGGTAAGACACGGCAGACATCTCGGAAGCAAAAACGGTTTTCCTACTGTTAATATTCCTGCACCTGACCGACAGATGCTGCCTCCAAGCGGCGTATATTTCAGCCGCATTGTGATCTGCGGTATCGAATACAAGAGCATATCCAACATCGGGGTCAATCCGACCGTGAATCAGGATGATGATCACGCAGAACTCACTTCAAAGCCGCACAAGACCATAGAAACATTCATATTTGATTTTGACAAGGATATCTATGGCGATGAGATAACAGTTTATTTTGATCACTTCTCCAGGGGCGAGAGGAAATTCAGATCAAGAGAAGAATTGTTCGAACAGATATCCCGCGACTGCGATCAGGCACGGGCATTTCACTATAACGAATAGCTTCAGAAGACTTTGTAATATTTTTGACAAAATGATAGACAATCACACGCTTTCGTGTTAATATACATGCGTTGCTCTGCATAGGGTCAGTATCCGTGTATGCCGTTACGGCATCAGGTACGGAGCTCTGCGCAGATAACGATATAAATCAATTATGTATACCCGTGCCGCAGGGAACAGCTGCTCCGGCTTTCTCGCAGCCTGGGCGAACTACAGAAAAGGAGACTAATATGCTTACAAAAGAAAAGAAACAGGAAATCATCAAGGAATACGCAACCAAAGAAGGCGATACAGGTTCCCCTGAGGTTCAGGTAGCTATCCTTACTTACAGGATCAATGATCTGAACGAGCACCTCAAAGAGCATCACAAAGACTTCCATTCAAGAAGAGGTCTGCTCAAGATGGTAGGTCAGAGAAGAAGCCTTCTTAAGTATCTCAGAGAGACTGATATCGAAAGATACAGAAGCCTTATCGCTCGTCTCGGACTGAGAAAGTAATTAATTACTATAATCAAGCGGGAGTGTTCAAGGCTCCCGCTTTGATTGTTGGTTGCAGTATTTTCCAACGCAACGTTAACACCCATGTGTAAAGAAAGAATGATTAACAGGAGGTAGTTGTTAATAATGGGTAGATTCACAGATTATAAGACATTCAGAACGGCTCTTGGCGGCAGACTTCTCGAGGTAGAGATCGGCAAGATCGCAGAGCAGGCTAACGGACAGGCTGTAGTAAGATACGGCGACACAGTTGTCAGCTGCACTGTATGCGCAAGCAAGGAGCCAAAACAGGACGTAGACTTTTTCCCTCTGACATGCAACTTTGAAGAGAAGATGTATGCGGTAGGAAAGATCCCCGGCGGATACATCAAGAGAGAGGGCCGTCCTTCAGATAAGGCGACTCTGATTTCCAGACTGATCGACAGACCGCTCAGACCTCTTTTCCCAAAGGGATACAGAAACGATGTAGTAGTTACAGCTACTGCTCTTTCTGTAGATAATGATTGCCAGCCGGAAGCAGCTTCACTGATCGGTACTTCCGTAGCGATCGCTATCTCGGATATCCCATGGGATGGTCCGACTGCAGGCGTAATAGTAGGAAAGGTAGACGGAGATTTTGTCATCAACCCTACATTTGAGCAGAGACAGGTTTCTGACCTCAACCTCACAGTATGCGGAACTGAAGAAGCGATCATGATGGTAGAAGCAGGCGCTAAGGAGCTTCCTGAAGAGGAAATGCTTGAAGCGATTCTCTTCGGACATGAGGAGATCAAGAACATCTGCAGATTCATCAAGGAGATCGTTGCTGAAGTCGGCAAGCCAAAGCAGGAATACACAGTATTCAAGGCAGGCGAGGATGTTGATGCAGCAGTAAGAGCTTATGCTACTCAGAAGATGGTAGATGCGATCTACACCTTCGAAAAGCAGGAGAGAATGGCGAACATCGATGCAGTAGCTGCAGAGACCAAGGAGCATTTTGCTGAAGAGTTCGAAGGCAGAATGGCAGAGGTCGACGAGGTTCTCTATAATGTCAAGAAGGAAGAAGTAAGACGCCGCATTCTTGAGGAAGGCGTACGTCCTGATGACAGAAGACCAGACGAAATCAGACCGCTCTGGAGTGAGACCGGATATCTTCCTAGAACTCACGGTACCGGACTCTTCAAGAGAGGACAGACACAGGTACTTTCCATCGCTACTCTTGCTCCGCTCAGCGAAGCACAGTGGCTTGACGGTATCGACGCTGACGTTACACGTAAGAGATATATGCATCAGTATAACTTCCCTGGTTACTGCACAGGCGAGGCTAAGCCAAGCAGATCACCTGGAAGAAGAGAGATCGGGCACGGCGCTCTTGCTGAAAGAGCTCTTCTCCCGGTTCTCCCAAGCGAGGAAGAATTCCCTTATGCTATCAGAGTCGTCTCTGAGGTACTGTCATCAAACGGTTCTTCATCAATGGCAAGCACATGCGGTTCATGCCTGGCTCTTATGGATGCCGGTGTTCCGATCAAAAAGCCTGTAAGCGGTATCGCAATGGGTCTTATCGAAGGATTCAATGAGGATGGTTCAAGCAAGTTTGCAATCCTTTCCGATATCCAGGGTATGGAAGATTTCCTCGGTGACATGGACTTCAAGGTAACAGGAACTCCTGATGGTGTTACAGCTCTCCAGATGGATATCAAGGTCCACGGACTCAACAGAGAGATCCTCAAGCAGGCTCTTGAACAGGCTAAGGTCGGCAGAGCTAAGATCCTTGAGAGCATGCTT
>ONHU01000038.1 GCA_900317675.1 uncultured Eubacteriales bacterium | reverse complement strand
TCCTCGATACAGATGAGGGCGCGATCAGGATAGCAGGAAACATCGCAGACCCAAAAGAGGGCACAAAGTACAGCCTGGAGGGAAAGTTCCGCATCCATCCGAAGTATGGAGAACAGTTCAGCTTCACGGGCTATGAAGAACTGATGCCGGAAGGAGAGGACGCGATTTTCGAATTCCTTGCAGCGGGCAATATCAGGGGCATAGGCCCAAAGCTGGCCAGGACCCTCGTTGATACGTTCGGCGAGGAGACTTTGCGTGTGATAGAAGAGACACCGGAGAAGCTTCTCAGGGTAAACGGAATAGGCCCGAAGTCGCTCAGCAGGATCAGTGAGTCTTTCGGAGAGTCAAGAGAATTCGCAGGCGTTTCGATAGAACTCAGAGAGCTTGGGATCGACATGGCCTATGCAGTACGCATATATAAGTGCTATGGCCGGGACTCTGCTCAGATCGTCAGGGAAAATCCCTATATCCTTGTTGAAGACATACGGGGAATCACTTTCCCGAGGGCGGACGAGATCGCAGAGAGGATAGGAATAGAGAAAGACAGTCCTTTTCGTATAGAGAGCGGGATCAGATACGTTCTGAGGACCTGGGCTGTGAACGGAAGTACTCTGATGCCAGAGTCGCTTCTGACAGAAAAGACCGCGTCGCTTCTCGATACATCCAGAGAGATCGTGGGCGATTCGCTCAGGGATCTGGTCTTTAATGGCGAGCTCGAAGAAGATGTCATCGATGATATCCCTGTGATCTATCTCTACGGCTATTACCATGCCGAGCAGAGAGTGGCGCACAATCTGACACGGATCAGGCAGGCACACAGAGATCCGGTGAATGCTGTCATCGATCATCTCATCCGTGATGCTGAAGCCGATCTGGAGGCAGACGGAGCCGGCAGCATATCCCTTTCGGACGACCAGCTGCGCGCTGTTGAAAACGCGCTGACCAACAATATCTCAATCATCACGGGCGGACCCGGAACCGGCAAGACGACGATCCTCAATGTGCTTGTGCGTATTTTCAAGAGGCTGGGACTTGAAACGGTCCTCGCGGCTCCTACCGGAAGGGCGGCAAAGCGCATGGAGGAGGCTACGGGCGAGCCGGCGATGACGATACACCGCATGCTTGAATATGTTTATTCGGAAGACGAGCAAGTCCTCAATTTCGGGAGGAACAGTGAAAATCCGCTCAGTCAGGATGCCGTTATAGTAGATGAAGCGTCCATGATAGACATAATGCTGATGGATGGACTTCTCGAGGCCGTCAGGACAGGCACAGTCCTGATATTTACCGGGGATGCTGACCAGCTTCCGTCGGTAGGGGCGGGGAATGTGCTCCGCGATATGATCGCAAGCGAAAGCATTTGCACAACACGTCTCAAGGATATTTTCAGGCAGGCCGAAAACAGCCGCATCGTCACTAACTCGCATCTGATCAACAACGGCGAATATCCTGAGCACGGCGGCAGGGACAGTGACTTCTTTATCCTGCAGAGGAACACAGAAGAGGAGATCGTCGCTACGATAAGGGAGATGATGGGCGGCAGACTGCAGAAAGGTTTTGACTTCATCGGCTCAGCAGATGACATCCAGGTACTGACACCTACCAAAAGGGGGCTCCTGGGAGCGCCGAACCTCAATAACGAGCTTCAGGAAGTCATCAATCCGGGCACAGAAGGAGAACCCGAGCTGAGGATCGGCGGCAAGGTCTTCCGCGCCGGCGACAAGGTCATGCAGCTTCGCAACAATTACAATGCCCAGTGGCGCAGTGATCTTGACTGGACTCAGGGCGAGGGTATCTTCAATGGCGATATGGGGACAGTCGAAAGCATCGATGTCCCGGGAAAGACGATGATCGTGCGCTCCGATGACAGGCTGATCACATATGAAGGCGATATGTTTGACGAGATCGATCTGGCATATGCAGTTACGGTCCACAAGAGTCAGGGAAGCGAGTTCAATGCGGTCATAATACCGGCATGGAGATTTCCGCCTATGCTGATGGCGCGGAATCTTCTGTATACTGCTGTTACCAGAGGCAAAAAACTCGTGCTCATCATCGGAGACCCGCGCTGCGTGAGATACATGATTGACAACAATTGCTCAGATGAACGCTGCACAGGGCTCAGGCAGAGGCTTTCGTCACAGAGTTCCTACACAGTTTTCGATATGTGACCGGGAAAAGACCGGAAACAGCATAATAAAATGAGGCAGGCCGGGATCCGCAGCCGGGATCCCCGCGAGCATGAAAGGCACCGGGCATACGCGCGGTGTTTTTTGATAGAAGGAGGAGTTTCTATGATGTTACAGCTGATATCCGCTGCATCGTCTGTGATCGATCTGATATACCCGCCCGCGCTGTACTGTATCTGCTGCGGCAAGATAATAGATCAGACAAGACCTTACAGACTGTGCAATGACTGTATGAACGAGATCAAGTGGGTCGGGGAGAGGACGTGCGAATGCTGCGGCAAGAGACTGTCAGATGCTGATCCCGGGACTGTCTGTTTCAGCTGCCGGGAGCACCATCATAGTTTTGACCGCGGGTATACATGCACAGAATACGGGACCCATGAAAGGGCGATCGTTTTTTCTCTCAAATACGGCGGAAGATCGGATATAGCAGAGGTCATCGGAGAAATAATGGCAGACAGGATGCTTGCGGTTTACGCGGCTGATGAGCTGGCCTGCAGATATGATCTCGTGCTTCCGGTGCCTCTTCATTACCGCCGCAGGAGCATGCGCGGCTACAACCAGGCAGCCCTCATTGCGGAAGCTTTTGCGCGCAGAACAGGTATGAGATCCGATGACACGATTCTCAGGAGAGTGAAGCAGACGCACAGGATGAGATCTCTGGGTCCCGATCAGCGGAGGGAAAATATCAGGGGCGCCTTTGAGATCAGAAAGGGAAGAGCAGCAGAACTGAGGGGGAAGAATATCCTGATCATTGATGACATCTATACGACAGGAGCTACTGTGGATGAGATATCTTCGGTGCTTCGGGAAGCCGGCGCGGGCATGATAGAGTTTCTTTCGTTCACTTCAGGAGCCGACATGGTCAAGAGCATGTGATATACTTACTTTTGCAGTATACCGGACAAGAGGAAAGGCCTGAAATGAAACTATATCTTGATGATTACAGGACACCGCCCAGGGACGCGGGGTACATATCTGCGGATAATTATGCTGACTTTCTGACGCTGCTCGATACATACAGGTATTGTATTGAGCTGGCGGATCTGGATTATGATCTCGGGTATGACAGCCTTTATTCCGGATATCATGTGCTTGTGTATATGAAGGAGCATGGAATCTGTCCCGGGCATATCAATATTCACTCCACCCATGACACCGGCAGAGTAAAGATGCTGAAATATGCAGCAGCAAATTTCCCGGATGCTCTTATAACGGGCTGGGAAAGTGTTTACTGAGAAAAGTGAATCCGTATTGAGCGGCGAAAGGACTTGTGATAGAATGTCCGGGAATATGGCGGGTCATGTTCCCACGTAAGCAGTCAGCAGGAAGCGGCTGTGATCATGGCGTATCTTAGAAGTAAGTCCTCCGGAAACCGGGTAAAGGCAAGTGTGGGGTCAAAGACCAGGTCGAGTGGTCCGCCGATTCATACTATGAATGACATTGCCGGCTGAAGTCCGGCTTAAAGCAGCTGTCAGAGAGAATTCTCGCCGGCTGTTTTTTCAGTTTTCCGGAGAAACATGGAAACAAGAACTGCCGGATGCCGGAATTCCTTGAAAAAACACAAATTACAGGCTTTTTGAGTGAATAATCATTGACAGATTATTGTCATTGATTATATTATTATTTCAGAAAATTAGACTGCGGTCTAAAACTAAGTATACAGGCGGACTGAACGGCTGTAATGCACGAAAAACTGCAGCGGCCGGCACGGAGGAACGATGCACGCGGTAACGAATATTCAGAAGTACTCAATACATGACGGAGACGGTATCCGGACAACTGTATTCTTTAAAGGATGCCACCTGAAATGTCAGTGGTGCCACAATCCTGAGACACAGAAGTTCGAAACGGAACTTCAGGTCGACACAGCCAGGTGCACGGGATGCGGCAGATGCGCTGCGGTGTGCCCGCAAGGCGCAATAACCATTTCCTCAGAAGGAAAAGCAGTTACTGACCGCAGCAAATGCATCGTATGCGGAAAATGTGAGAACGCATGCCTCGGCAACTACCGTACTGTAGTCGGCAGAGAGTACTCAGTAAAAGAATTGGTTAAGATATGTCTTCAGGATCAGATGTTTTATGAAGAATCCGGAGGGGGAGTCACACTTTCCGGCGGCGAAGTAATGGCAATGGATCCTGAGTATATCCAGCCGCTTGTCAAAGCTCTCTGGAGGGAAGGCATCGACGTGGACATCGATACCTGCGGACAGGCTCCGTACAGCAGCTACAAAGCAATTCTTCCGTACGTTCACACCTGGCTGTACGATATCAAGGTGATGGACGAGGAGAAGCACAGAAAATACATCGGTATGGGTAACAAAGTCATACTGGACAACCTGAAAGGAATCGCCTCAGAAGGCGCAAGGATATATATCCGTATCCCTACCGTAAAGGAAGTAAACGGGGATCCCGAATCAATGCAGGCGATCATTGACTTCCTTAAAGAAAACAACATTCGCCCGCCTCAGATCAATCTGCTTCCGTACCACAGCACAGGCTCTCATAAGTACGGCAAGCTTGGGCGGGATTATCTCGCAGAAGATCTGACCGCTCCGACAGATGAGGAGATGCAGGAACTGGTCAGACAGTGGAATGACGCTGGATTCACTAATGTGAAGATTGGAGGATAACATGGAAGAACGCGGAATGAATGAAAGAATCAGGAACCTCAGAAAAGTAAGCATGGAGACTCAGCCTCACATCGACCTCGAGAGAGCAAAGATCGAGACAGAGGTCTATAAGGAGTGGGAAGACAAAGTTTCTCTGCCGGTACTCAGGGCTCTTGTTCTCAAAGAGTATTTCAGCAAAAAGACTCTTTATCTCGGAGAAGGCGAACTTATCGTTGGAGAAAAAGGTAAAGACCCGCAGTCTTCGCCTACATTCCCGGAACTTACATGCCACACTCTCGAAGATATGCATATCATGAACGACAGAAAGGTCGTTAACTACAGCGTAACCGAGCAGGATCTCAAAGACCAGGAAGAAATCATCATTCCTTACTGGAAGGGCAAGTCCATGAGAGATAAGCTCCTTGCAGGAATGACGGATGAATGGAAAGAATGCTATGCCGCAGGAATGTTCACTGAGTTCATGGAGCAGAGAGGACCGGGACACACATGCGGAGGAAAGAACGTATTCATCAAGGGATATGCTGATTACAAAGAAGAGATCAAGGCAGCTATAGATGCCCTCGATTTCCTCAATGATGTGGAAGCAGTTTCCAAAAAGGATGAGCTCGAAGCGATGCTCATCGACTGCGATGCAGTTATGATCCTCGGAGAGAGATACCGCGAGCTTCTCAGATCTGAGGCTGAAAAGTGTTCAGACCCGGTCCGCAAGGCTGAGCTTGAGCAGATGGCAGCAAACCTTGAAGTCGTTCCTGCCCATGCGCCGCAGACATTCTGGCAGGCGATCCAGCTTTACTGGTTCACACACCTGGCTGTAACTACAGAACTCAATCCGTGGGACGCATTCAGTCCGGGAAGACTGGACCAGCACCTCATCCCTTACTATGAAAAGGATGTTGAAGCGGGCATCCTCGACGACGAGAAAGCACTCGAGCTTCTTGAGTGCCTCTGGGTCAAGTTCAACAATCAGCCTGCGCCGGTCAAGGTAGGAGTCACTCTTAAGGAGAGCGGAACATATACTGACTTTGCCAACATCAATACCGGCGGAATCAAGGAAGATGGTTCAAACGGCGTCAACGCTGTAAGCTATCTGATCCTCGACTGCATGGATGAGATGAGACTCGTACAGCCTAATTCCAACGTTCAGATCAGCAAGAAGACTCCGCAGAAGTTCCTCAAGAGAGCGTGCGAGATCTCAAGAAAAGGATGGGGACAGCCTGCTTTCTATAACACTGACGAGATCGTTCAGGAACTCCTCAATGCCGGAAAGACTCTTGATGACGCAAGACAGGGCGGCTCATCCGGATGCGTTGAGACAGGTTCCTGGGGCAATGAGGCATACATCCTGACCGGATATCTCAATATCCCTAAGATCTTCCAGCTGACACTGTACAATGGATTCGACAACCAGACCGGAAAGCAGCTCGGACTCAAGACCGGCGACCCGAGAGATTTCAAGAGCTACGATGAACTCTGGGATGCTTTCAGCAAACAGCTTCACCATATGGTGGACATCAAGGTTCGCGGAAACAATGTCATAGAGAGACTGTATGCGCAGTATATGCCGGCGCCATGTCTTTCCATCGTTACCAACGACTGCATAAGCAAGGGCAAAGACTATAACAACGGCGGATCCAGATACAATACAAGGTACATCCAGGGTGTAGGCATCGGCACGATCACTGACTGCCTCTCTGCAATCAAGTACAATGTATTCGACAAGAAGAACTTCACTATGGACGAGCTGATCGCCGCAATGGATGACAACTATGTCGGACATGAAGAAATCTTCAACATGGTGCAGAACAAGACTCCTAAGTACGGAAATGATGATGATTACGCTGATGACATCATGCAGGATGTCTTCAGACTGTACAGGGATGACGTAACAGGAAGACCGACCATGTCCGGAGGACAGTATCATGTAGATATGCTTCCGACAACATGCCACATCTATTTCGGAGAGGTCATCGGAGCAACCGCAAACGGCAGACTTGCAAACAAGCCTGTTTCCGAGGGAATCTCGCCTGAGAAGTTTGCTGATACCAACGGACCTACAGCTGTTATCAAGTCCTGTGCCAAGATGGACCACTGCTCCACAGGAGGAACTCTTCTCAATCAGAAGTTCACACCGAGCGCGATCGCAGGAGAGACAGGACTGGATAATCTTGCCAGCCTGATCAGATCATACTTTGCTATGGATGGTCATCATATCCAGTTCAACGTGTTTGACAAGGAGACACTCCTTGAGGCACAGAAACATCCTGATGACTATAAGGACCTGATCGTTCGTGTAGCAGGTTATTCTGATTACTTCAGAAACCTCGATGTGGAACTTCAGAACGAGATCATCAACAGAACTGCGCAGAGCTTCTAGAGTATCGGACTGAAGAGTCAGACAGCAGTAAAATGCCGCCTTATCCGGGTATAAGGCGGCATTTTTGATATCCGGAATGGGTTGAAATGAGATGGTGAAAAATCATCAAAACAACATATTTTTGCGATAGACAAGCGGATCATGATGGTGTATTATAATGAACCTCGATACAGGCATTTTTCTTATAGAATATTAACAACCATTAAGGTTGTTTTTACACCTGCAATACACAAATATCCGGAAATGTATGTTATACTTTACATATGTAAAAGGGAAAGAATGTCTTTTGCATCACAGACTACATTTTAAGGAGGATCGGATTATGAAGATTCAGATTTCAGCTAAGAACTACCCAATGAGTGACAAGCTCAGTAACTATATCGAAAAGAAGCTCGGAAAGCTTGACAAGTATTTCAACGAAGACGTTGCAGCTAACGTAGTAGTAAGCAAACTCAGAGAGACACCTAAGTTTGAGGCTACGATCAACGCAAAACAGGCTGTTTTCAGAGCTGAAGAAGTCAATGACAGCATCTATGACGCAGTAGATATGGCTACCGATAAGCTTGCTAACCAGATGTCCAAGCTGAAAGGAAAACTCGAGGCCAGATATAAGGATAATAAGGCTCTCAAACTTGAATTCATTCCGGAACCTGAAGCAGACGAATATGAAGAAGAACTTGCTATCGTAAGAAGAAAGAGCGTGGAACTCGCTCCTATGGTAGCAGAAGAAGCAGTTCTCCAGATGGAGATGCTCGGACACGATTTCTTTGTATTCCTGGATATGGATACAGACGCTGTAAGCGTTGTATATAAACGTAAAGGCGGAGAATACGGTCTTATAGAGACTGACAGATAGATACAGATCCGGACCATCCGGATCAGATACGCAGAGGTGAAAGCCTATGGATCATAAGGATTGGGGTTCTGACGACTTTCTTGATGATTTTCTGGATTTCAAATATGATAATTCAGCCCACAGGGCAGACAGGGATCATCAGGAAGTAAAGCCTGCTCAGAAATTCCCGACAGAAAAGAAACAGGAAACAAGACAAGAAAACAAAAAATACGGTCTTGGGGAAGACTCATACAGAGAATATGAGCGCCTCAGACGGGCATCATACGAAGACGCGGGAAGGAAAGCTGATAACAAGGCCGAAGACCTGCGTGCTTCGGATGCGTTCAAAGCTGATATACCTGAGCCGCTGTCATCCAGAAGAGACAGAAAAGCACCTGAACCTGACAATTCGCAGCAGGTCAGAAAAAAGGCTTCATTCAGCAGTACTATTGACGAACCGCTGGGAAACGGAGACAGAAAGCCGCGCAGTATTCCGGAAGATCAGGGAACAGCAGAGAAAGCAAATGCTGCTTCCGGAAAGGCTCTTTTCAGTTCGATCGCTGACAGGATCGGAAGCAAGGCGGGCGATATCACAAAGCACAGAAACATTAAAGCATCAGAGTTTGCATCTGAAGCAATCACTGCCGCAAAGAAATTCGTAGCAAGCGAGGAAGATAAAGCACCTGAGGTCATACCATCCAGGCAGGCGGAACCGGTGAATGCAGGCGCAGAACGGGATGAGCTCGCGGAACTCTTCCAGGAGCTCGGGGAAACCGCTCCGTCTGACAACGTAATGTCTTCAGACGAGGATCTTGCTCTGAGAAAAGCGCAGGAAGATGCTTACGACAGATACAGGCACAACGTCTACAAGAAGGCAGGCAAAAACAAGAGAAAAGCAGCGCGCGGCGCCGGTGCGGTTCCGAGATGGATCTCCCGCATATATGTGCTGGCACTTGCGGTCTTCGTTGCGATCATGACCTTCATGAACGTGCTGCCGTTCGGCATGCTGATCGCTTTCTATGTCATACTCGGACTTCTGAGTGTGATAATCACTGCGCAGCTCAGAAAGAAGAATGTCCAGACCTGGGTCAGGGTGATAGCATCGCTGACAGCGATTGTTATGATTGCCTTTTTTGGCGTCGGAACGGCCTATGCTATGGGAACACTGTCATTTCTTGACAAGACATCTGTCAAAAATGAGAACAGGGTGCGCAACGTCACCAGAGAGCCGTTTAATGTCTGCATAACAGGTATTGACGCATATGGATACATTGATGAAGAGGGAAGATCTGATGTAAATATGGTCATCACGGTCAATCCTAAGACGGAACAGGTGCTGATGACATCTATTCCTAGAGACTATCAGATATATATGCCGGACAAGGATTATGCCATGGACAAACTGACTCATACAGGATTCTATGGTGTAAATACGACGATCGGGGCGGAAGAGAACCTTCTCGAAACCAAGATCAACTATTATGTAAAGGTTAATTTCACTACCGTAAAGGCTTTCATATACGCTATCGGAGGAGTATATGTATATTCGGATTATGAGTTTTATCCGGTCAAGATGCCTGAATGGAAAGTGGAAAAGGGCTGGAATTATATGAGCGGCAAGAAAGCTCTTGCTTTCGCCAGGGAGCGTAAAGCATTCCCGGACGGAGACAACCAGCGTATCAAGAATCAGCAGGCAGTTCTGGAAGCAGTCATCGACAAGGCTACAAGCAGCAAGACGATGGCTCTTGACTACAATAAAATCCTTTCAGAGCTCAGAGACTATTTCCAGATGAGCTTCAGTTCAGGAGAATTAAGAGCGCTGATCAAGCTTCAGCTCGCGCGCAATCCTGAATGGAAGATTTATAAGAACTCAGTTACCGGCGGTGACGGCAACATGCCGACATACTCAACCGGAGGCGCATACGCATATGTTATGACGCAGGATGAGGAAAGCATCAACAATGCAAAGACGCTCATTCAGGCAGTAATGAACGGTGAGATGCTCGAAGAAGATGAGGACGGAAACGTTGTAGTCGTCGGAGCAGAAACAACAGATACACAGGAAGAAGGGGAAACTGATAACTGATGATCAACAATCTGACGAATTTGTTATTAAGCATAAGGATAACGGACGTCATTGATATCGTTATTGTTGCATACATCTTTTACGCTTTGCTCGGCATGATCAAGGAGACCAGAGCCCAGCAGCTGTTCAGAGGTGTCCTTTTGATTGTCGTTGTCTTCCTGGCGTCTGAACTCTTTGATCTCAGCCTTCTTAACTGGCTTCTGACAAGACTGATCACAGTAGGTCTGATCGGCGTCATAATTCTGTTCCAGCCTGAGATCAGGAGGGGACTTGAGCAGATCGGCCGCAGGGGAATACTGACCAGTACCTTCAGAGATATCGGAAGAGAAGAGATATACGCGACTGTGCATAAACTTGTTGACGCAATCGATGATTTCTCGTCGACCAGGACAGGTGCGCTGATCGCTATCGAGCGTGAAACCATGCTCAATGATATCATCGAGACAGGCGTGATCGTAGATGCTGAGATTTCCGTAAGGCTTCTCGGCAATCTCTTCTATGAGGGATCGCCGCTTCATGACGGAGCAGTAATCATAAGAGGTGTCAGGATCCACGCAGCGAGCTGCGTGCTTCCGCTGACCAACAGAGCAAGTATCGGAAAGAATCTCGGAACAAGACACAGAGCCGGAGTCGGTCTCAGTGAAGTATCAGATGCGTTTGTCATCATCGTTTCAGAAGAGACCGGCGCGATATCTGTTGCGCGCAACGGAACACTCAGAAGATTCCTCGATCTTAAGACTCTGGAAAAGATGCTCCTCGACATCTACCTGCCGTCAGGAGATGAAAAGGAAAACCTGATCACCAGGATCACGAAGGGAGGGAAGAAAGGTGAGTGACAACGGTCGCAGAATCATCAACATCATCATATCCCTTCTGGCTGCTGTCATAGCCTGGACTTTCGTTGTCTATAACGATGATCCTATGACAGAGGTGACGTACAAGGATGTGCCTGTCATTTTTGAAGGAGAGGCAACACTCGTCAACCGGGGACTTGGCGTATCGCAGGTCAGCGCAGAAACAATAGATGTCAAACTCAGGCAGATGAGGATCCATACGGGGGATATATCATCAAACAGCATCAGCGTCATTGCTGATGTCAGTGAAGCAGTTGAAGGCGAAAACGGGATCAGTCTGAAGATAAGCGGTCCGGAGAACACCCAGGTACTTGATGCCAGCAAGCGGTCGATCTCCGTCATAGCCGAACCGGCTTCATCTGTAGAGAAAGATATTGTCATAGAGTATGAAGGAGACAATTCAGGCATCGAACCTATAGCGACCTCGGTCACTTCAGATTCCGCAACCGTTCTCGGAGCCGAGTCTGAGATAGAAAGAGTAAGCAAGATTGCCTGCCAGCTCCGCCCGGGCGATACCTCGGAAAAGACCAAGAACATCACATCAAATCTCAAGGCGTTTGACAGGAACGGAGATGTTATAGAGCATATCATCATCTATCCGAACGAGATCAATTTCTATGCATATACAGGCATCACAAAGGAAGTCCCTCTTGAGATCGTTACTGATGAGCCGGACGATGATTATGAAAGGACCTGGTATGCTCCGGAAACTATCGTGATCAAAGGAGATGCTGACAGCTTACAGAGCGTTGATTCAATCTCGACCACAGAGATCAGGATCAGTGAGATGTTTGAGAACACTGATGTTGATCTCGAATATGATCTTCCGGAAGGCATCTTCATAGCTAACAGATCTCAGGGAAAGAATATGAGGATCAAAGTGGAGCTGAAAGAGACGGAAGAAGATGAGTCAGCTGATACCGAAAGCTGACCGTCATGAGCTGAAAGCATAATACCCGGACATAAAATCAGGAGTGCTGCAGTCGATGCGGCACTCCTTTTGAATTGTCTGAATATTGAATTGTTCAATTCGTCAGTCCCACAGATTGACAGGATATGTTCCGTCAGCTTTGAGAGCTGCAAATTTTTTGACGACCTCAGGCTTGTCTTCTTTGTAGGTGACTCCGAACCACTTATCTGAAGATGTGAGGACTTCGTAGGTAGCTGTTCCGCCGGCTATATCCTTGTTGATAGGAGTCTGGATATAATACTCGCCTTTCAGAGGGTTCTCTTCAAGCGCGGTGCTGAGGAAATCCTTGAATCCTTCGCTGAGCCTGCTCATATACTCGGCTCCGAATCCCCAGAGGTTCATGGATACAGGGGAATCATCAGGGATGATCTCTTTGGTCCCGTCTTCATGCGTATCTGTCACCTTGCCTGCAAGCGGATTAGGTGCTCCGTTCTGATCAGTTTCCGGTTCCTTGGCGACCTTGAGGTGTTCGACGATATCTGTCAGCAAGCCGCCTGATGCTTTGCATATACCTCTGGAAACTGTTCCGTTCTCAGAGAGAGTCTTCTCTATCTCAAATCCGACCATACAGTTATGAGTAGCATCTGCCTTATGTGAAAGGAAGTCGTAGATCTTTTCGAATCCCTCTCTCCCATAGTAATCGTCAGCGTTTATTACAGCGAAAGGGGCATCTATGATATCTCTGGCTGAAAGGACAGCCTGTCCTGTTCCCCAAGGCTTGGTTCTTTCTTCAGGGGCCCTGAAGCCTGCAGGGAGATCATCTACCTCCTGAAAGGCGTAGCTGACATCATACTTTCTGCCTGCGCCGTTTTCGATATGAGCTTTGAATACATCCTCAAAGTCATGCTTGATGATGAAGCACACTCTCCTGAAGCCTGCAAGGTAAGCATCATAGAGACTGAAATCCATGATGATGTCTCCCTGATCGGTAATCGGATCGAGCTGCTTGTTGCCGCCGTATCTGCTGCCCATGCCTGCAGCCATAATAACCAGAATAGGTTCCATTTGATTGTTTCCTTTCTATTTCAGTTGTTTATCAAAGGCACTCGCTTATACGTCTGCGTACGGCTTCTTCTCCCATGATCTGCTGGATCGCCCAGACATCAGGAGATGTTGCCCGCCCCATAAGCGCGATTCGTATCACTGTGCTGACATGACCGACATGTCCTTTATATTCCTCAGGGTGCTTTTTATAATCCTTAGGCTTTGCGGCATAACCGAGATCTGTTGTGATCTGTCTTATCTTTTCAAACCACGTGCCATTGTCATCAGAGTGATCATAAGAATCGAGATATCTCCTGAGGATCTCGCCTGAGTCTGCGGCAGCTTCCTGCGGATAATCATCCGTACGGCTGAAGGACTCATCAAAGAAGTAACTAATAAAGTCCATGATCTGTCTTGCGTATACCAGATCCGCTCTCGGGCGTGCGTCATGTCTGCCTAGGTCGAGGATATCAGCAAGATGATCCATGTCCTTAAACACATAGCTGTATTCAGGAGCGAACTCTTCCGACCACGATCTGAGCCACTCAGCGAGCTCGTGTGCGTCTATTCTGAGAAGAGTGGTTTTGCTTACATCATTGAGCTTGTCAAGATCAAACAGGGCCCCGCTGCTGGACATCTTCTCTGTAGTGAAAGCAAACTCATCGGATGAGGCATCCGGGTTGGCTGCTCTCCACTCTTCATAATTGGAGTTGAGTATGGTCAGAAGATATTCCCTTACGGCAGCCGGATGATATCCCTGACTTCTGTAATAATCGAGAGAGAGCTCCGGGTCCTTTCTTTTGGACAGTTTGCGCTTGTTTCCGTCTTCGCCGATCTTCATAAGCTGCGCGGTATGGCAGTATACAGGAAGTTCCCATCCGAGATCTTCAAAAAGTTCTATATGGATAGGGAGCGAAGGGAGCCATTCCTCACCTCTGACTACATGCGTAGTCCTCATAAGGTGATCATCGACTACATGCGCGAAATGGTATGTAGGGATCCCGGTCTGCTTGATGATGACTACATCCTGGAAGTTGTCAGGTACAGAAAGTTCGCCTCTGATCGCATCCGTTACAGTATGGCGGGCAGTGTCAGCTGCGCTGGCGTTAGGTACGCCTTTTGACTTCAGCCTTATGACGAAAGGATCGCCGGCTTTGATCCGGGATTCGACCTCAGATGCGATCGCTTCATCTTTGTCCCAGTCTCTGTACTTTGACCACCCTGCGTATATGCCCGGGGATGTTTTTTCAGCTTCCTGCTTCTCCCTGATCGCGGTAATCTCCTCTTCAGTAAGGAAACACGGATATGCCATGCCGTTTTCGAGCAGTTTACGGGCAAATGTGCGGTAGATCTCTCCGCGGTGACTCTGTGTGTAGTCTCCGTATGAACCTGTATCGCCGTTTTCAGTGACACCTTCATCAAAACGGATGTCAAAGAAAGCAAGCGAACTGATGATTGTTTCGACAGCGTTTTCAACGAATCTCTTGTCATCGGTATCTTCTATTCTCAGAAAGAAGACTCCGCCGCTCTGGTGAGCAAGTCTCTCATCAACGAACGCGCCGTACAGATTGCCTAAGTGTATAAATCCGGTCGGGCTTGGTCCCAGTCTGGTGACTCTTGCGCCGTCAGGAAGGTTCCTTTCCGGATACATTGCCTCGTATTCTTCCGGTGTATGAGGAAGCGAAGGATATATCAGCTGTGCAAGTTCTCTGTTGCTTAACATAGTGAATCATTTTCTCCTTATACATAAGTAATTAACTGAATTATTATATCCTACGAAAACCCGGATGACAACCAGCAAGAAACACAGAATAACGGGGCAAAAAATCCGCATATATATTATTAAAGACTTCAAACTGGCGGGCAGGGAGTTTTTCGGCGGTATATTTCAAAAATAGGTTTGACTACGAAGCGTAGTGCGAATATAATGTGAAACGGTTTCGATTTTTATGAAATTCAACAAATATAATGAAAAAAGAAGATGGATCAGTAACTGCTTTGCAGTGCCAGAGATCCAAAGGAGGGAAACGTAAATGAAGGGTAATGTTATCGTAGGACAGTCAGGGGGACCGACAGCTGTCATCAACTCAAGTCTTGCAGGCGTGATCAAAGCATCATGGAAAGCAGGTATCAGAAGGATATACGGGATGCACTACGGCATAGAAGGTCTTCTTAATGAAGATATCGTCGATCTTGAAGATTATGTCACAAGTTCGCAGGACCTTTCTCTTCTCAAGAGAACCCCGTCATCATTCCTCGGTACATGCAGATATAAGCTCCCGCCGATCGAAGGAAACGAAGACCTCTATGAAAAGATTTTTGACATCCTTGATAAGAAGAACATTGAATTCTTCCTCTATAATGGCGGAAACGATTCGATGGACACCATCAAAATGCTTTCTGACTATGCGTTAGCGCACAACAAGAAGCAGAAATTCATGGGAATCCCTAAGACTATAGACAATGACCTGCCTATGACAGACCACTGTCCGGGATACGGTTCATCTGCAAAATACATAGCTACTTCCATGAAAGAGATCATAAGGGACAACGAAAGCTACGGCGTATCAAAACCGACGATCTGCATCGTTGAGATCATGGGACGTCACGCAGGATGGCTGACAGCAACAGCCGCTCTTTCAAGAGATATCGACTGCAGCGGTCCTGACCTGATCTATCTGCCGGAAGTTCCTTTCGATATAGACAAATTCATCGAAAAGATCAAGGATCTTGCTGAGAAGCAGAACAAGAAGTCTATCGTAGTAGCTGTATCTGAAGGCCTCAAGATGGAGGACGGACGTTTCGTATGCGAGCTTGGTACCGTTAACGACCATGTCGATGCTTTCGGACACAAGCAGCTTGCAGGAACGGCTTCATACCTTGCTAATGTAGTTACACAGAAAACCGGACTCAAGTCCAGATATATCGAATTCTCATCTCTTCAGAGATGTGCTGCCCATGTCTCATCCAGAGTTGATGCCGATGAGGCTTACAACGTCGGTTACCTGGCTGCTAAAGCTGCTTTTGAAGGCAAGACAGGAATGATGATCACGATCCAGGTCGAATCGAGAGAGCCGTATGTTGAGTCATACAGTATGTTCGATATCCATGAGGTAGCCAATGTTGAAAGAAAGGTTCCGAAGTCATGGATCATCAACGACGGTACATATGTAAGTGACGAGTATCTCAACTACGCAAGACCGTTCATCATCGGTTCCATCCAGCCGTACACTGCAGGAGGTCTTCCGATGCATCTTACAATGAAGAAAAAGCGCAAATAGCAGATTCTTCTAAACAAAATACAGGATTTCAAAAAGGATATTCAGACTTTATGCTTGAATGTCCTTTTTTAATACCTATATAATTAATGGGAATAAGCCGGAGGCGAAAGGAGAAATGAATCGTGACGCATGAAGAGGCCCGCATATGGCTCATATCTACGCTGAAAAACATGAATCCGGCATACAGGAAGCTTCCTGTTCCGAAGGATGAGCAGGGTCAGAAAGATCTGCTGCGGATACTGATGAATGTGTGCGCGCCTTCTCCGCTGAGCGCGCATTTTCTCGAGATACAGAATGCTTATCTCAGGCGTGAGAGCATCATGAAAGGCATCGTTGACGAGCGTATGCTCACGCCATGTGAAAGTGATCCGCGCTTATATATCTGGCAGGGAGACATAACCAGGCCAATGCGATACATTCCGCTGCAGGCCTTGAACTGAGGTGGACCTGTTTCAGGATCATGGAAAAACAGGGACATAACGAGCCCACAGGGAGAGCGAAGATCACGCCGGGTTTCTGCCTGCCTGCAAAATACGTGATCCATACGGTCGGTCCGATCGTCTTCGGAGGGCTGGACGACGAACACAGGCAGCAGCTCAACTCCTGCTACGAGTCGTGTCTCAGACTGGCAGAAGAAAACCGGCTGAAAAGCATTGCTTTTTGCTGCATATCCACAGGAGAATTCATGTTCCCTGCGGGTGAAGCAGCAGCGATTGCAACGGATACGGTCAGGTCATATCTTGACCGGCAGTCAGACAGATACAGTGAGATCGGATCCTACATAGACGGGACCGAGCCTTACAGGGGGATAGAGAGAGTAATATTCAATGTTTTCAAAGACAGCGACAGAAAGCTGTACGAGGACCTGCTTGGGTAATCGATCTTCTTTCATCCGCATAAAGCCGCAGGGTCTGAAAAGTGATGAGAGAGCAACAATGATATGAATAATATACAGGATAAAGATGTTCTGTGGATCCGTCATCAGAAGCTGTACAGACTCCTGACAGGCGTACTGGACGGATATATCTGCAGAAAATTCAATTATACATATGAGGACTTTGATCCGGGTTCGATAGAGGGGCCGCTGATCATTATCCCAAATCATGCATGCGCATGGGATCCGCTTCTGATCGGGGCTGCCATGAAAAAGAGACAGATGTACTTTGTCGCGAGCGAGCATCTGCTGAGAAAGAAGATCGCAGGCCCGCTTATAAACTATCTTGCAGGTCCGATCCCGCGCAAAAAAGCATCTACCGGAACCGGAACTGTGATGTCGTGCCTGAGGCACCTCAGAGCAGGACATTCCATATGCCTTTTCGCAGAAGGCGAACAGTCATGGAATGGGATCAGCCGGCCGGTATTTCCCGCAACCGGTAAGATGGTAAGGCAGAG
>ONHU01000064.1 GCA_900317675.1 uncultured Eubacteriales bacterium | reverse complement strand
ATCAGGCCAATCCGGTCCGCTTCGGGCCAACCGGATTTCTTAAAATCAGAAAGACCCTCCGCATCGTTCCATGCAGAACGACCCGGAGGGTCTTTTTTCTAATCATTTTCTAATAATTCTCTAATTCTGTCTGAATGGCGTTTTCATTTTGGCGGCTTATGATTAAACCATCAAAACAAGGGGTCACAAAGGCCCGACATACTGGTACAATAAATAAGGAGGCAGAAATGGATAATCTTCAGAAAATAGAACAGCTCGTAAGCAAGGCAGGATGCAGCTACGAGGACGCAAAGGCTGCTCTCGAGGGATGCGGATGGGACATGATCGATGCCATCATCAGTCTCGAGAGAGAGGGCAAAGTCAAAAAGGAAACAGTAGAGCATACTGCTCAGAATGAAGAGGCTCAGGCTGAGATCGTTGCTGAGGTCATCACAGAAAAGAGATCAGACAGCGACCGGCAGATCGATTACTCATATGAGGAAAGCACTTCCGAGAGGCAGGGCAGCGGAAACCAGAGCAGCGGAAGTTATGCCGGCGAAAGCTACGGCGGCGGAAGCTATGACAATGCCGGGAAAGCTCCTAAGGAGAAGCACAGACTCTGGAAACGTATCAAGAGCATCCTGATGAACAATAGGATGGTGATCATCAAAAGCGATGGGAAGCAGATCGTTGATCTTCCGATCATCGTTCCGATCATAGCACTGATCGCTTTCTTCTGGGCAACACTGATTCTCGCAGTAGTAGCAATGGTATTCGGATGCCGCTTCCACTTTGAGGGAGAGGATCTGGGAAAGACCAACATCAACAGCACGATGGACAAGGCGACGGATTATGCCGAAAAAGTCAGGAACGATCTGACGAAAAAGGCAAATGAGTGACAGGATAATGAGTGACAGGATTCTGATTATTGAAGACGAAGAAAAGATCGCACGCTTCATAGAACTTGAGCTGGTGCACGAGGGATATGAAGTAGTGAAATGCACTGATGGCAGGACAGGGCTTGAGCAGGCTGAAGGCGGAAACTTCAGCCTTGTTCTGCTTGATATAATGCTGCCGGGCCTGAACGGGATGGAAGTATTGAGAAGGCTCAGAAAGAGTTCGGACATCCCGGTGATCATGCTCACTGCGAGGGACGCGGTCATGGACAAGGTCGCCGGCCTGGATCAGGGAGCCGACGACTATATCACCAAGCCTTTTGCGATAGAAGAACTTCTGGCAAGGATCAGGCTGGCGCTCCGCCGCAGTTCGCACCGCGGTCAGGACGAGCCGGCGGATGGCGCAGACGACCTTCTCAGGTGCGGGGAACTCACGCTTTCGGAGAGCCGTCACGAGGTAAAATACGCCGGCAGCGAGATAGAGCTGACCGGAAGAGAATTTGATCTGCTCAATACGCTGCTTATCAACAAGAATATAGTGCTTTCCAGAGAGCAGCTTCTCGGAAAGGTCTGGGGATATGACTATATGGGCGAGACCAATGTCGTAGATGTGTACGTCAGGTACCTCAGGAGCAAGATCGATGAAGTGTACGGGATCAGTCTTATACAGACAGTCCGCGGAGTAGGTTACGTTATCAGGGACGAACATGAGCAGTGAGAAGAAGAGAAGAGAAAAGCCGGTCCGTACCGGTTCAATAGCATTCAGGATAGGCCTCAGCTCAGGTCTGAACCTGCTTTTGATCTTCATAGTGATCGACGTTGTGCTTTTCTGCATATTCATACTGCCGGGTCTCACGGATCCGTCAGGGGCAGCAGAGCTGAACATCGACAGCTTCGATACACTCAGGAGACTTTTGAGCGAGTGGAAAATCGACATCCTGCTCAGAGTCGAAGGCCTTCTGGTGCTGCTTTGGGTCATCGCAGAGACACTCAAAGTACGTTCAAAACTCAGCCCGCTCCAGGAGTTTGCCGATGCGGCGCTCAGGCTGAGTGACATGGACGGCGAACTCGAGCAGCGCTATCAGAAGCTGGAAAGCGCTATCGATAATCTGAGTCCTGCAGAGGATGATCAGAAACTCGCCACGGGCGATGCCGAGCTGGCCGGCCTGGAGACCGCAGTCAACAAACTCATGTCACGCATGAGAGATTCGTACAGGCAGCAGGCGCGCTTTGTTTCGGATGCTTCTCACGAGCTCCGCACGCCGATCGCAGTCATCAGAGGCTACGCGGACCTGCTCGACCGCTGGGGCAAGACAGACGAAAAGATACTCGAAGAATCTATCGCAGCGATCAAGGACGAAAGCGAAAGCATGCAGCATCTTGTGGAGCAGCTCCTTTTCCTGGCGCGCGGCGACAGCGGACGCACGACTCTGAGCATCACAGACTTCGACATGACGGAGATGATGAGAGAGGTCTGGGAAGAATCCGCCATGATAGACAAGGATCACTCCTACCTGTTTGAGGGAGAAGAACCGATCCCGGCCCGCGGTGATGTGTCGCTCATCAAGCAGGCGGCAAGGATCCTGATCGAGAATGCTTCAAAATACACCCCGGCGGGCGGGGAGATCATTCTCAGAAGCCTGACTGTGGATGGCCATCCCGCATTTTCCGTACAGGACAGCGGTATCGGGATCAGCGAAAGCGATATCCCTCATATATTCGAAAGGTTCTACCGTGCGGATGACTCCCGCTCCAAGCAGACCGGCGGCAGCGGACTGGGACTGGCAATTGCTAAGTGGATCATCGAGCGCCACGGGGGCCGGTTCGAGATCATCTCGCGCAAAGATATAGGGACAAGGATAACAGTCATAATCCCATAGGTAAACCTTCGGCAGAAGTCCGGCGCGCGACCCGCGGAGATATATGGGAAGCCTGACCAACTGATATTCAGGAAGATTTGCCCGCTGAAATAAACAAGGATATGAAAAACCCGATGCCGGATCTCTGTGATCCGGCACCGGGCTTTATTTTGCAGACATCGACCATAAAGGCTGCGAATGAACTGCATATATAAGAAGGGAAATCAGAAGTCTACCTCAGTGTCATAGTAGCAGCACTTGAGGAGCTTTTCCATTTCTTCCTGGCTAGGCTGTCTTGGGTTGGAGCCTGTGCATGCATCGAGGATAGCATTTGCTGCGATCTCAGGAAGTCTCTCAAGGAATACTTCTTCAGGAACGAAGCCCTGCTCTGTCGGATAGCTGTCTGCGCCGTAGTTCTTGATGCAGTGAGGAATGTTGAGCTGATCGTTGAGCCCGCGAACGAATTCGATCAGAGCTGCGACCTTTTCGTCATCATTTGCTCCGCCGAGGTGCATGTAGTCAGCGATGACTCCGTATCTCTTCTTAGCTGTCTCGTCCTTAGCGTTGAAAGCGATTACTTTTGGCAGATACATAGCGTTAGCAGCACCGTGGATGATGTGTGCGCCGTAATCAGCGAATACAGCACCGGTCTTGTGAGCCATGGAGTGAACTATTCCGAGGAGTCCGGATGAGAAAGCGATTCCTGCGAGGCACTGAGCTGTGTGCATGTTGTCTCTTGCTACCATATCCTCTTTGTAAGAATCAACGAGATCTCTCTGGATCATCTCGATTGCGTGGATAGCATCAGCATCTGTGAATTCACTGCGTGCAGTTGAAACATATGCTTCGATTGCGTGTGTGAGCGCATCCATACCTGTGTGAGCAACAAGCTTCTTAGGCATTGTCTCAGCGAGCTCAGGGTCAACGATAGCTACATCAGGTGTGATCTCAAAGTCAGCGATAGGGTACTTGATGCCCTTGTTGTAATCAGTGATGATCGAGAATGCTGTAACTTCTGTTGCAGTTCCGGAAGTGGAAGATACTGCGCAGAAATGAGCTTTGGTTCTCAGCTTAGGAAGGCCGAATACCTTGCACATATCCTCGAAAGTTGTTTCAGGATATTCGTATTTGATCCACATTGCTTTTGCAGCATCGATAGGGGAGCCTCCGCCGATAGCAACGATCCAGTCAGGCTCGAACTCTGACATGAAAGCAGCGCCCTTCATAACTGTCTCTACGGATGGATCCGGTTCGATACCTTCGAAGATCTTAACTTCCATTCCGGCTTCCTCAAGATAAGCTTTTGCTCTGTCGAGGAATCCGAATCTCTTCATTGATCCGCCGCCTACGCAGATGACAGCCTTCTTGCCTTCAAAAGTCTTCAGAGCTTCGAGAGCCCCTTTGCCGTGGAAAATATCTCTTGGATTAGTAAATCTCTGCATATCTATGCCTCCTGTAAATTTAACTACCCTCATTAGTGTTCAATTAAATGTGTTAATAAATTATCAAAGATTGATAATATTTTAACACTTCTCGAGACCTGAGTAAACCCCATATTGAGAATAACTATGGACTTTGTCTTAAACGAGGAAATACCTATATCTTTTGTCATAAACACCGAAATAGTCATTGTCTGTTTCTATACCCCAATTGTCATGGTACAATTTGGAAAAGACTGTTCGCAGGATAAGCGAGGGGGCCATGAAAAGTAGCTTATCGATACTGAGAAGAATAGCAATCACTGCTGTCGTGCTTGTGACGATGATAATTGCGACAGGGATTTCGTATGCTGCCGATGAGGTTCGGCCGGACAACGGGATCCCTGTCGTTTATATTACGATAGATGAGTCGCAGGGTACCATCGCTGCCATGAATGAAGATGAAGAGCACAACACCCGCTGCCAGGGAACGATAAGCATCGATGTGCCATCCGGCTTCCACTATACGGATATGGCAGTCATAGACTGCAGCAGCCTTGCCGAGCGGCCGATGGAGATCAAGGGCAGAGGCAACACTACCTGGGGCGAGTCCAAGAAGCCGTACAAAGTCAAGCTTGCCAAGAAGGCCGATGTGCTAGGGCTCGGGACCAATAAGCATTGGGTCCTCGTAGCCAACTACTTTGACAGGACTCTGGTCAGGGACAGGATCACGGCATGGATCGGAGACGAGATCGGTCTGGAATTCACACCTCGTGGTGTTCCGGTGGACCTTGTGATGAAGAACACCGACGGCACCTATAACAAATATCTCGGAAGCTATTACCTCAGCGAGCAGGTAAGGGTAGGTGAAAACAGGATCGAAATCGAGGAGCTGACAGCAAGCGATGTCGCCGAGTCCATTATCACCGGCGGCTACCTCGTACAGAACGGATCTCAGACAGACGAATCATCGCCAAGCTATTTTACGACGCAAAGAGACGAAGTCTGGGCCAATCACACGCCGAATTTCGACACGGGCGACGATGGCTATGTGAACAAACCTCAGCAGAAATACATCCGCGACTACATGCAGAAAGTTGAGGATGCAATCTACAGCACTGATTTTGAAGGCAAAAATAGGACAAGCTACCGGGATCTCATGGATCTTGAGTCCGCCGCGAAATACTGGCTTGTCATGGAAGCGTGTCTGAACGGCGACGCCTACGGCACGGGCAGCACTTACCTTTACAAGAAACGCGGTGACAAGCTTTACTGGGGCCCGCTGTGGGATTTTGATATGGCATGGCCATACAATCAGGACTACAAAGGTTTTGACATTCGCCACAACTGGATCCGCGGCATGCTGTACGACACAGGCAGAGACGGTTTTGTCAGAGAAGTCAAAAAACAGTGGCCTGATGTCAGGGAGGCTCTGCTGGCTCTTGCCAGAGACGGCGGTATGATCGACCGCTACTACGAAGAGACAAAGCGCTCACAGATCGAGGACCTCAAAGCGAACCCGATCCCGGAGGCGAGTGAAGATAACAACCCGCGTGAATTTGACCCTCAGACCGACAAGGAACTTCTCAAGGCATGGATAATCAGGAGAGTGAACTGGATGGACTCTCACATGTCTGACCTGGACAAAATAATGCACCGGATCACGGTGAAGATCCCGGGACAGAAACCGTATTACACATTCGTTCAGGATGGATTCGATCCGACGGGAACACTGTCAATACCATGGATCGACGGATATGTTTTTGCAGGCTGGGAGGATGAGAACGGCAATCTCATAGAAGGAAGCGGCGGCTGCAGGAAGGACATGACCGTCATAGCGCGGTATATTTCCGAAGACAAAGCCTCCAGAGTGAGCAATATCTTCCTGCGTGAAAAAGACGCATACATAGAGTTCAGAGGAGAAGGCAGCACCTGGTATACAGTAGCCCATACTTTAGTCCCGGAGGATGCTCTTATAAAAGACGTAGCGTGGATAACTTCAGATGACAGCATCGCATCACCGGATGATGAGGGCATCGTGGATGTACACAAGCCGGGAACTGTTGTGATCACGGCAGCTCTGAACAACGGCATTTCCCGATCGATAACTTTGCACATAGTCGAAGGCCACCTTCCGGCGCCCGACTCGATCAGGACAGAAAAGGATGTCTACAGGATGCACCCGGGCGGATACGATCAGGTCATCATCAGACGAAGTCCCGAGCGCACACTGATCGGAACGTATGACTACCAGTCAAGCGATCCGGGTGTAGTAACTGTCAACGAAAACGGCATGCTGACAGCCATTGCTCCGGGAAGAGCATATATCACGATCATTACAGACACTCCTTTCACAAACGCGGACGGATCACTGGAGATCAGGACGCTCGAGACAAAATGCGAGGTCATTGTCGCTGAGCCGTCCGCGGTAACATACCGCGTGAGCGAGGGCGACGGACAGATCTGGCGCAAAGGCAGCAGTGAAGATGCCGTCTTCGTCTACAAACGCTCTGCAGATGACGATGAGACATTCTCTCACTTTGAGGGGATAAAAGTTGACGGCAATGATGTTTCTCCATCATACTACACTTCCGGGCGCGGAAGCGTCATCATCAGACTGAAGCCCGGATATCTCGAGACACTCAGCATCGGAAAGCATACTTTCACAGCTTTGTTTGATGACGAAAGAGCATCGGACGCTCACTTTGAAGTAGTCAGTCCGGACGGTGAAGGCTCGGGCAACGGCGGCCGCGACAATACAGACCGCACAGGTTCCGTACGGACAGGCGATCAGAGCCGGCTCGGGCTGTGGGCAGGAATCCTTGCAGCCGTGATAGCCGGGATCATCATAGCTACAGTCCTTCTGAAGAAGAAAAAATAGAAAAAGCCAATTATTCATAATCGAGCCCCGACCGGGAAACCGCACCTAAAGCGAGGCCCGATCAAGTAAACCACAACGAAATCGAGCCCGGTCTGCGGTGTGCAGGAGGACATTTTGCAAAAAGTGTACATATTTTTTGGAAAAAACCTGCTTTATGTTTTAGTTGATCCGGCTCGAAATTAGTGTACATATTTCAGTGATTTCGAAGAAAAAATGTGCACTAAAAACAAAAACTCCTCCCGGCACTCGTTTTTTTACGCCCCATGTCATTTGATCTGTGCTAAAACGTAACCGCGTACGTAATAATTACGCAAAACGCATCAATTACAACACGAAGCGTAACCGCGTACGTAATAATTACGCAAAACGCATCAATTACAACACGAAGCGTAACCGCGTACGTAATAATTACGCAAAACGCAATTATTTCAACCCGAAGCGTAATTGCCTACGCAATAATGGATAGAGTCGAGTGCTTTTGGCGGAGAAAGATGAGGAGTATGAGTAAACGGGCGGCATATGTGTTATCATTAGCGGTGTAAAGGTACAAAAAAACGGAGGATGGCTGACGCGGCAAGCGGCTGGATTGATCTATGCCGAACGCGCGAGGATGGCTGATGCGGCGAGCGTTTGGATGATCAATGTCGGGCGCGGGAGGCTGACTGATGTGAGATGCTGGAGGCTGACTGACGTGAGACGCTGACGGATGCGTGAAGCTGATGCTTTTGTGAAAGGATGGCGGGATATGTTTATAAGCGAAGTGATGACGAGTGCGCCGACGGATGAGAGGGGGGCTCTCGAGACGAAGGTGTATCAGGAACTGGAAAGACTTAATATCAATTATGAGAGAGTCGACAATGATACGGTCGAGACGATGGAAGAGTGTGTGGAGATCTCGGAGAAGCTTGGGGCTGAGATCAGGAAGACGATCGTGTGCTGCAACAGGCAGAAGACGGACTATTATCTGGTAGTGCTTCCGGCAAACAAGAGATTCGACTCAAAGCTTTTTGCGGCGATGATGAGGACCGCGAGAGTTTCTTTTGCGTCGGCGGAGGATATGGAAGCGCTGATCGGACTGACTCCGGGCGAGGCCTCGGTGATGGGCATCCTGAATGATCCGGAGGGAAAGATCCAGGTCGTGATTGACAAGGCGGTTGCTGACGCTGAGTGGTTTGCATGCAATCCGGGGGCGAACACTACACATATCAGGTTCAAGACCAAACAACTGATCAACAATTTCCTTCCTGCAGAGGGACACAAGCCTGAGATCATCATGCTTTGATCGAGGCAAAGGCATAAAAACCTTTGATGGCAAGGGCGCGTGCTGCCGCGTGCAAAAGGCTTTGACCGAGGCGAAGGCAGCTAACTGCTTCGATCGCAAAGGGGGTGCGTCAGATGCGGAGCCTGCGTGAGAAACTGTCCCGCGAACGCGATCTCGCTCAGGCACGGCAAAAATAACATCAAGTGCAACAAGCATGTGGAGGCGATGA
>ONHU01000126.1 GCA_900317675.1 uncultured Eubacteriales bacterium | reverse complement strand
GGCCCGGACCTGTATGAAAGAACGCTGATGCTCGACTGCGGGCGCAAGTATTTCAGCAAGGAGTGGATCGAGAATCTTATCAGAAGAGCAGCCCTTCAGAGATATAACGCTGTCGTTCTCCACTTCGCGGAGGCTGAGGGCATCAGACTGGATTCAAGAGACTTCCCGTGGCTGACTGAAAACATCGATTCGCTCTCGACAGAAGAGATGAGAGAGATCGTCGAAACAGCCGCCAGATATCATGTTGAGATCATCCCTTCGTTCGACACACCCGGACACAACAGATTCATGGTCGAGCGCTACGCGGAGTATGTCTCTGAGAATCCGGATTTCTCATTTGAATATAACGGAAAGACGTACGACAGCAGCATCGATGGCTTTGGCTCCATCGCCAACCATTATTCCAACGGGGGAGAGACCGAGGCGGTCGATTATATAGGCATAGATCTAAGCAAAGAGCATGCCGTCGCTTTCACTAACGCTCTGATCGACAGCTATGCGGCTTTTTTCAAAGAACTCGGATGCAGCAAGATAGATATCGGTAGCGACGAGCTTCTTGGCTGGTACAACTTTGAACTGGGCGGCGAGAGGTTCAGCTATGACAACCGCTGGTCGGCGCTGGATCACTGGACAAAATACGCCCGCGATACCCTTGGGATCGAAGACGGAAGCGCAAGCGATGTTTTTATCACATATATCAACGATCTGGCGGAACGCCTCGAAAAGCAGGGGTTTACGACTAGAGTTTTCAATGATGAGATCGACATCAATCCGGATCAGCATGTGGAACTCCGCGATTCTGTCGAGATCACTTACTGGTTCGATGCTGACAACACTGCCGGCCACTTCGCCGAAAAGGGTCATGTGGTCCACAATTTCATGGAATCCTGGTGCTTCTATGTCCTGCGCAAAAACAAGGGCGAGGACATTATGGACAACAAGTATTCGTCTGTGACAGCTTCCAACATCTGGGAGAACTGGGATCCGAGATCTTTTGCCAGGAAGGCAGGGGACGAAATGACAGTGCCGGCTGACAGGCACGGGGGAGGATACTTTGCGATCTGGTGCGATATGCCGGATTATAAAGACTCAGAGACGGTCTGGAGCGAGACAGAGATGAAGACCTGGGCCAACGCTTCGAGGATGTGGAACTGTGAGGCCAATTCAGATTCTTCAGGAATAAGATCTGCTGTTGATTACGATATGATGAAAGCGTTCGCGCAGAACATGAAAGGCTTCCCGGGTCATACCGGAGATCCTGAGACAGACCCTGAGCTGACAGCCGCGGGGGAGGCTGCTGACAGCACAACATTCATGCAGAAGCTCGCGGTAAGACTGAAAAATGACTGATGGAGGTTTGTGTAGACAAAGGGTCATAAAACGACAAGCTCTGTTCTCACAAGTATCACCATTTCTACATAATTGTGCTGTAATATGTAGCTGTAACAGAGAGAAACCTCTGAAACCTCCATATAAAATTTCCATATAATACCTTAGACAATGGCAAGAACGGTGATGCAGGTCACCGTTCTTGTTTTATGTCTGTTTTTCTTTTGTATTGTCAGGATCACTCTGTTCTCAGAGCAACTACCGGATCCTTGCGCGCGGCCATACCTGATGGAATGAGACCCGCTATGAAGGTAAGGAAGATACTGATAAGTATCAGTGCTGCGGCTCCTGCAGCCGGAAGCACTGCCTTGAGTGCAGCTATGCCCGTAAGGTTGATCAGTATCCTGTTGATCGGAATGAGCAGGAGCAGACTCGCTCCGATACCGATCAGACCGGCGCACAGACCGACGATGATCGTCTCAGCGTTGAATATCCTGGCGATATCTCTTTTGCTCGCCCCGATCGCACGGAGGATACCGATCTCCTTGGTGCGTTCAAGTACTGAGATATATGTGATGACACCGATCATGATCGAAGAGACAACAAGCGATATCGCGACGAAAGCGATGAGCACATAGCTGACTGCGTTGGTGATCGTCTTGACTGACTTCATCATGACACCGGTCAGGTCTGTATAGCTTATGACAAGGTCTTCTTTTCCCTTGTCCTGCATGTCTGTGTTATAGCTGTCAAGGAAATCGAGGAAATTCTGCTTGGACTCGAAGTCCTTGAAATAGAACGACATCGATACCGGCTTTGCCAGATCCGCGTATCCGAGCTCGCGAAGATTCGACTCGTAGCTTGACTCTGAATCGCCTGACATATATGCGGAGATGAGTCTGGTAAGCTCTTCTTCATCCATCTTCATCTTGAAAGCATCGGCTATGCCTGAAGGATCCACGTTGAACTGGCTTCCGATCGCTTCGGCGACCCGGCCGAGAGCCGGGAAGACCTCCTGGGATATCTGGTATATCTCAATACCTTCAGCATAACGGGTGATACCTTCCTGCATAGGTTCTGCATTGATATACGGATCGACTGTCTGCCCGAGCGCTTCTTTGAGCATTGCGGCAGGATCCATTTCCGGCTGCTCCGGAATCTGTTTTTCTGCTTCTTCCCTTGCGGATGCGATCTGCCCGTTGATCGAAGCGGCCATTTCAGCTGCCTGCTCTTCAGGGACTGCTGCTCCTGACATAGCGGTGATATCCTGGGCAGTGACTCCGTCCCTGATGAACCGGAGCGCATCCTCCTCGCTGAGGGTCATTCCGGCATTTTCAAAGTACTTGATGATCTGCGCTGCTGCCTGCTTCTCTGCAGCATCTATCGCAGCCTGCCTGGCAGCCTCGGCCGCTGCAGGATCGGCCGCAGCCCTGATCGCTTCAGTGATCTTATCACCGGAGGCTTTCAGTACCTTTCCGTAACCGGCAAGCAGCTGATTGACTAAAACAGCATGCTTGCCTGTGTCTGTGTTGGCAGCCAGAGCCTGATTCACCAGATCGTCATCGATGGTGAAGCTGTCAGGATCCTTGCTGTATTCTTTGACAACAAAGTCGATCATTCCGTTGCATCCGGAGGTGAGGGCATCCGTGACATCCGCCTCTATTTTTTCAGCGGAGTCCTGCGCTGCGAGCGCATTCATCTCATCCTCTCCTGTCTGCATGATCTCGTTCTGTACCGCGTTCGGATCTATGTTGCCTCCAAGAGCGCTTCTCAGCTTGCCTTCATCTATGCTGATCATATCGCCGAAGCCGAGGCCCTGATCCGTTTTATTGCGGATCGACTCAAAAGTCTTTCCGGAGAAAACATCAGTACCTTTGTCAGCTCTCTGTATCTTAACTATATCTGACTCTGCTGCGTAGTCGATCATATGCTGTGTAAGAGACGGCAGATATCCGATACCGCTGCTCATTGCCGAAGCGCCGGACTTATCCTTGGCGCATACGATCCCTGTGATGCGGAGACGTTCAGAACCGGCAATCAGGTCACGCATAAAGTCATCATCTTCCGACATATCCTCCCATACAGAATAGGAAGAATTCCTGCGGTAGGTATCGCATCTGTTGACCAGAGCGAATTCCATGCCGATAAAATCATCGTATGTCCATTCGAGCTGATCGTCATGACCCTCGACTTCGTTGCCCTTCATGACCTCATTGATCATATCTTTGAGTTCCTG
>ONHU01000001.1 GCA_900317675.1 uncultured Eubacteriales bacterium | reverse complement strand
GACCTGTCCGGCCAGTTCCCGACAGCTTTCCTGCCTGTCACGAGTGGCATTGCAAATCGTTCTGCGAATATCATACTTTAATCCGTGCCTGTCAAATACGCCAAGTATTTCCCGCATCAGTTCATGACGGATAGTAGTCTGACATACTATTACAGGCGGATCTGCTTCAGTCCCGCAGTCTTTGTGTCCGGAAGCATATATCTCTGCTTCATCAGCGTTTCCGATGATTTCAGCCTCATATCCGCACCATCCTGCGGTTGCCTTAACTTCCTGGTGCGCCCTGTCTCCAATCACGATCACATGTCTTCCCTGCCCATGTGCCTCCCGGACAATATCGTGGATTTTTTTGACAAAAACACAGGTCGTATCTATAAGCACGATGCCGCGTCTTTCCGCTTCCTCATAAAAATCCCGCGGTTCTCCGTGGGATCTTACGATGACAGTGTCTCCTGCTTCAGCATCTGCCAGAGAATCGATCACAGTCACCCCAAGCGACTCGAGTCTGGCAACAACAGCGCTGTTGTGTATGAGATGGCCGCAGCACAGAAGTCTGCCCTTTCTGTCTTTTTTTTCTGCTTCCGTGAACGCAAGATTGATCGCTCTGTCTACACCAAAGCAGAAGCCTGAATGCTTTGCTCTTATGATTTCCAAAGAATATACCTACCTTATGAGAATTGCAGTTATTATGAGCAGCATTACGAATACCGCTACAATAGCATTTATGATATCTCCGACCAGCCTGTCTTCATTATCGAAGGAGAAATCCCTGATCCTGACACTTCGGCTCTGGCTTGTCCAGAGGGTCGGATCACCGAAATGAAGTCTGAGATAGTTTGCTGCTCTGGCTCCGTGTACGTCAAACCAGCTGAAGATGCTTTCAAGCAGTTTTGCAATACTGTTGATCAGAGTGTTGAACGGCTTTCTGTAAAACCAGTCAAAATCCAGAGTGATCTCATCATGCGGCTTCATCTTCTTAAGATAAAGGAAGAATGGTATTGATCCGCCGATAAAGATCGCTATGTATTCAAGTACATGTCCCATGTGATAAGGCTCAACCATTGTCCGGTTCGGCATAAGAGCATAGAACCTGTCAGGGAAAACTCCTATCGCCACTGTCGCTGCAGTTCCGAGGATCATTGCTATGTTCATCGTCCACGGAACAGGATTAATGACCTCTGTAGCTTCATTCTCATCACAAGGGCCGAAGAATACGAACCAGTTGATTTTGAGAGTTATCGACAAAAGAGTACCGACTCCGCCTGCTGTCAGCAAAAGTGCCGGAATTGTATATCCCCCTTCATGAACCGCATCCATAATAAGCGCCTTACTGACAAAACCTGAGAGCCCCGGCAGTCCCGCTATAGCAAGCGAAGAAATAAGGAAGCATGCTGCAGTGACCGGCATCTTCCGGGCCAGTCCGCTCAGTTCTGTGATCTTGCTGTGCCCGGTAGCATATATCACTGCACCTGCGCCCATCATCAGCACTCCTTTGAAGAGAATGTTGGTAAACGCATGTGCTGTCGCGGCATCGACACCGATCGCACCGCCGGCTCCGACTGCCGCGATCATCATTCCAAGCTGACTGATGATGTGATAAGCAAGCAGTCTTCTGATACCGTTCTCCATGATCGCCATGCATGCTCCGTAGATAGCGACGATCGCGCCGACCCATACAAGATCATCCATTCCGGCAAAGAATCTGATCATCAGATAGATCGCTGCTTTCGTTGTGTAAGAAGAAAGATATACGGTGCCGGTTGCTGTAGACTCCGGATATGCATCCGGCAGCCATGCATGCAGCGGAGGTATCGCTGCATTGACAGCTACTCCTATTGCGATCAGCCAGAAACAAGGCTCTCCTATACAATCTGCCAGATGTTCGAGATTGTTGCCGTAATGGAACATATAAATTATGAGTCCGGCCAGAAGCATATTCCCGCCAAAAGCATGCACGAGGAAATACCTGAAGGATGCGCGCGCGCTCACCCTGTCATGCTTACAGTAGACAACATACATAGATGCAAAAGCTGAAATCTCCCAGAATACTATAAGCGAAATACAGTCTCCTGCAAGGATGACACCCATAACGCTTCCTGCGTACACAAGTGACATTCCGCATTCATATCTGTGCTGCACTTTTACACCGTAAATACTGTTAAGTATAGCAATGATGCAGAATACAAGCATGAAGGTCCATGCAAGACTATCCATATGTATGAACTCCATCTTAATAAATGGGGCCAGTTCATAAGGGAGACTGCTGTCCTCGTTCATCTGCAGAAAGGCCCATGTCGCAGCTAACGGCGCAATTAAAGACAGAGGCTTTCTGAAGCTTCTCGGCATAAGCATGATAATAAAGCCGAAGGCTATCATTATGATCCCCGGGTGAAGCATCATCATTACTTTGTCAGTTGTCAGGCCTGCCATTACTTTCTTTTCTCTTCGTATATAAGATCGAGTATCATTCTCTTGGTCGCTCCTTCAGGGATCTCGATTCCCTTCGAAAGAGCTATTTCAGTCAGTGTCTTCTTATTCATATTCATAGAAGGCTTCGGTTTGCGTTTTCTGTCGTTTTTCTTCTTGTTCTTTCCGCTTCCTGAAGACTTCCTGTTCTCATGCTTCACAGATCCGCTGCTTTGATCATCCATCACGGAATCTGTTTCAGCAGCGCTTACAGTCTCAGCCTTCTTAGGCTGTGCAACTGCATAAGCCTGCTCAAGGCTGTCACGGATCTCATCATAAGTCTCATCCCATTCATGCCGTTCGCTATCCTCATCGGAAGCGTTTTCTTCCGGCTCAGGTTCTGGCTCTGCCTTTCTGATAGGCCTACGTTCTCTCGTAGTTCTCGCCTTGATACTGAATCCTATAGGTTCAGGTTCAGGCTCCGGCTCCGGAGCTTCCTCAATCACAGGCTCTGCCTCTGGTTCTGGTTCAGGAGTTTCTTCGATCTCAGGCTCTGTCTCTGGTTCTGGTTCAGGAACTTCCTCGATCACCGGCTCTGCCTCTGGTTCTGGTTCAGGAACTTCCTCGATCACCGGAGTTTCTTCGATCACAGGCTCTGGTTCTGGTTCAGAAGTTTCCTCGATATCAGGCTCTGCCTCAATCTCAAGCTCTGGTTCAGTCTCAGCCTCAGTGTGGACCGGTACCTCTTCAATGCTTTCAATAACAGATTCAGGGATCTCTTTGATGATCTCTTCAGGCTCAGCAACAGCAATACCGCTGAGATGCGCTTCGAGATGTGTCTCCTCAAGGATCTCGCCCTCAGGTGAAGTCTCATGTTCGCTTGTGATGCTGATTCCGGCTTCATTGAGCATTATCTCTTCCTGGAGCATTTCAGCGGCATCATAATAGTCCGCAGGTCGCCTGATAAGAGCCTGCAGTATTATCTTGCTCAGTATGATAAGGATCACTGAGCAGATGAACGCTATTCCCAGATACTCAAGAGTTTCCATCAACATAACTTAAATTCAATAAATCAAAACTGTACTGCTTTACATAAGCGGAGTAAATATCTGGTTGCCTGCCATTACCGCCATGTCGAAAAGATGGAGGCCGGCATTAGGAGCAATACCGAGAATGATAGAGATGACCGCTGTTATCACCAGCGGGATCAGCATTGCATAGGCAGCTTCGCCCCGCTCTGAAAACTCAGGATTGTCTACGTTCTTTTTGAACGCTATGAGCACTACAGGCATCAGATAAGTGATCGCCAGCAAAGCGCTTGCAATCAAAGTTGCAACGAACACAGGCTTGCCCATTTCTACAGCACCCATTATGATATTGGCCTTGCTTACGAATCCGGCAAAGAACGGGAATCCTGCAATACCTATCGACGCAGCCGTAAATGCGATCATTGTCACCGGCATACGCGTTCCGATACCGACCATCTCGCGAATGTCTTTCTTATGAGTCGTTACGAATATCGCACCTGCAGCCATAAACAGTGTGATCTTCATGAAAGCATGCGCGACGATATGATAAAGCGCTCCGGCTGTACTGTACGGCGTGAGAATCGCGATACCCAGTACGATATATGACAGCTGTCCGACTGTTGAAAACGCCAGTCTGGCCTTGAGGTTGTACTTACGCATCGCGATAAACGAAGAAACAATTATCGTAAATACAGCCATCCAGGCAAGCACATCCGATCCATGACAGGCTTTTGCTGCCTCCGGACCGAACACATACAGCACGACTCTCAGCGTGCAGAAAGCGCCGGCTTTGACAACGGCCACCGCATGGAGGAGCGCACTTACAGGCGTAGGCGCTACCATTGCGGCAGGCAGCCAGCTGTGAAGAGGCATCACACCGGCTTTGACGATACCTGCGCCTACCATCATGAAAAATACGATAAGCATCCAAGGCATCGGGATCATGCCCTCTTTGATAAAGCCGCCCGGTACGAAGTCCATCGTCCCTGCTGTTGAATATACTATTACGATACCTGCGAAGAATATCTGTCCGCTGATCAGTGTATAAGCAAGATATTTCCTGCCTGATATGGTACCCTCTGCATCTCTGTAATGGACTACCAGCGGATACGTAGCAACTGTCAGTACCTCAAAGAATATAAAGAAGGTGATCAGGTTAGCAGCAAAACAAAGTCCCGTTGCAGCGCACAGACACATAGCAAATGCCGCATAATAACCTGTCTGGTTTTTCTCGCCGTGCCCTCTCATATATCCGATGGAATAGATAGATGTGAGTATCCACAGTGTGGAAGCTACGCATGCAAATACCATTCCTGCAGGATCGACGTTAAAAGCAAATGAGACACCCTTGACGATACTGAAGAGCTCGAGACTGATCTTCTTTCCCGCAAGAACAGCAGGAATCATCGAATATACAGCGATGATCTTGAGAATAGATGCAGTCAGAGTGATACTCTCTCTCGCATTAGGTCTTATGTGTTCACCGAGCACATATATAAGACCTGAAGCGATCAGTGATATCAGGACAGCAATGAGAGGTCTGTATTCAAGAGCCATGAAAGTCATAGTCCCACCCCCTCAAGCGTCATCAGAAGAATATCTACGAGCTTAACGTTGAACAGTCCGATTCCCAGGATAGCTGCAAAACATACCACGATAGGGATAATGATGGATACAGGCAGCTCAAGGGCTTCACTCTGCCATCTGTCTTTGAGTTCAGAGCTGTGTCTTATAAACACCTTTTCGATCAGTCTGAAGAAGTATACCGCGTTAAGCAGGCTGGAAATCACAAGAACAGCTATGTAGATCCATTCATGCTCCTGGGCAGCTCCCAGAGCAAGATACCATTTGCTGAAGAAGCCGGCTGTCGGAGGTATGCCTATCATAGAAAGAGCCGCTATTGTAAGCAGTCCGCAGGTAAGCGGCATTTTCTTATATATCCTTCCGAATTCATTTATATCTGTAGTACCGAACTTATATCTGATCGCGCCGGTACAGAAGAACAGACCGCCTTTCATAAAAGCATGGCCCATCATATGCAGAAATGCACCCGCAAGAGCAACCGGCGTACCGATTGCAAAACCGAGTGAAATATATCCGATCTGCGCTACAGAGGAATAAGCCAGAACCTTTCGGATATCTGTCTGCCCCATAGCCATAAGAGAACCGTACAGCATGCCGGATACAGAGAATACTCCGATGATCAGGAGGAATGACCTGACGAAACCGAATTCTGTGCCGTATATGCAGAAAATAAACCTGAACATAGCTATCGCAGGCACTTTTCCCATGACTCCTGTAATGAGAGGCCGGCTACCCGGCTCAGCATGCGTATAAGCTGAAGGCTGCCAGCCGTGGAACGGGAACAATGCCATCTTGATACCGAATGCCGGTACCAGGAAACACATTGCGGTCATCATCGCTCTCTCATTTCCGCCTGCGCTGAGGATTTCCCTCATATCGCCCATATTGAGAGTACCTGTAACTGAATACAGCACGCCTATCCCAAGCAGATACAGGGTGGCTGCGATCGTACCGACCAGCATGTATCTGAATGCAGATACTACGCCCCTGCTTCCGCCAAGTGAAATCAGGCAGTACGCTGAAAGCGATGTGATTTCCAGGAATACATACAGATTAAAAACATCGCCTGTCGATGTCATGCCGAGAAGTCCTGTGATAAGCAGCGCTGTCTCAGCGCACGCGCCTCCGACAAGCATCGGCCTTTTTTTATCGGCAAAATTCTCAGCGAATATCATTGTCAGGAAACCGATCAGCGAGAAGCAGACCAGCAGGACTGCGTTCAGAGAATCGATCACGAGCTCTATGCCGAAAGGCGGCGCATAGTTACCGATCGCATAATGAATTGTCCCTCCGGTAACGACCATATGAAGCTGGAAGCATGACAGCACAAAAGATGCCAGGCAGGAAAGCTTGACTACGATGATGCCCAGGTTTCTGCCAAGAGCAGTCAGCGCAAGACACAGCAGAGCCGAGCACAGAGGCAGCAGTATTATCAGAACCGGTATGTTCTCTGTCATATTACTTCCTGTTTCCTCCGTTTTTTGCTTTTCTGTTCATGAGTTCTTCTCTTCTGATCAGATCATCTTCTTCTATTGTTCCGTATTTCTCTCTTATTCGCAGAAGAAGCGACAGACCTACCCCTGTCGTACCAAGACTGACGACAATAGCTGTCAGCATCAGTCCGTGCGGCAGTGGATTGACATATTCGGATGCTTTTACCGCTGAATCCAATGCCACAGGAATCGTTGCCGGATACTTCTGTCCAAGGCACAGGAAGAAGAAGATGACAGCGACCTGCATAACGTTCATGCAGATCAGTTTCTTCATATAATTATTGCACACGATAATACCCGCCACTCCCAGAGCAAGCAGCACCAGTGTGAGCATATATATTCCTTTTGCTGCCAGATAGGCATTAATCGTTGTCATCATCGAAATATGTCCTCTCCATGAGCGCATTAAGGATCGTGATTATCGTGCCGGCAACTCCGATCGTAACTCCGATTTCAACAGCTGTGATGCCAATCGAATGGAGTTCCGCCTGGTGTACCGAAAGAGGGAATTTATTGTATTCAAGATAGAGACCGCCGCCCAGGATCGTAACTATACCTGTAAGCGCGTAGATAAGCGGGCCGATTCCGGCCAGCGCTGCCGATCCTGCCTTTGAAAGTCTGAAGATAGGTCTTTGTCTCTTGACTACCATGATATCCAGCAGATATGTCATGCCAATCAGAGCCCCGGCCTGGAAACCTCCTCCGAGGCTGACCTCTCCATGGAACAGTACATACAGCGCATATATGAGTATCAGGGGCTCAATTACCGAAATCATTACATCTTTGTTGATCGTTCTGTATACCGGCCTGCCGTCGGCGGTTTTAAGCCGCTTCAGAGAGGAAAAAGCCGGGATCCTCTTTTTAGGTCTGTTGGCCAGTATGATAACTACAGAAAGACCCGCAAGGAACATTACCGTTGTCTCAAACATTGTATCGAATGCCCTGTAGTCAACGATGACTGCCGTGACCATATTAGGTGAGTTGCACTCTTCTATAGCATGCTCGATGTAATAATCGGACACGTGAGTATTAGGGGCCGACTGCGGGTCCCCTATCACAGGCAGTATATCGGATGTCGCGAACGGCACAAATACTGCAATTATGAGCAATATCACTGTAATAGTCTTTCTCATTTAGTCTTTCTGTCTATTGACCTTAAAATTATGATGAAGAAAACAGTTGAAATAACACCTATGACTGCCTCCGTAAATGCCACATCAGGGGCTCCCATGATGTTGTACAGCAACATGGTCAGAAAACTGAATGCGCAGTAAATCACGACAGAGATCATAAGATCTTTGCCGAATATTATCGCAATCGTTATTCCGATCAGTCCAAGCAGCAGTACAGCCTGCAGTATCAGTGTCATATCAGCCTTTCAGTTACTTTTCAGATTTCTCGTATATGAGATCAAGGATTATCTTTTTGGTAGCGCCTTCAGGAATTTCAATGCCCATTTCCTCTGCGGCTTCTATGAGCTCGGCTTTCTTCATCTTCATTGAAGGCTTACGCTTGCGTGTCTTTTTCTTAGGCGGTTCAGGTTCTGGTTCTGGTTCTGGCGCCGGTTCTGGTTCAGGCTCTCCATCCATTTTTGAAGCATAACCCTGATAGTCCTCGCTGTTTATCGCAGCGATTATCATAAGGTTGGTGCCAATCGGATTGGTAAGCACAATGATGATAAAGATCAGCACAAGCTTTACCGACAGCAGTTCAGCTCCAATCGAAACAGCCATTCCCGCAAGGATCAGAAAGGCGCCGAGCGTGTCTCCGACACCCTGCGCATGAAGCCGCGTAAAGAAGTCCGGGAATCTGATGATTCCGGCAAGTGATGCAGCCATGAACAGGAATCCGGCAATTATGAGGATTGCAGCAATGATCATCTGTACTGTCATCTTTTGCGTCCTCCGATGTATTTTGCAAGAATAACTGAGGTCACGAATCCAAGGATGGAGTAACTCAGGGCAATGTCGATATACATGTCTTCTCTGCCATCCTTGAAGCCTACAGTGAGGATGAGCAGTACGATGACCGTGTTCATTGCGAAGACATAGTTAAGCTTGCCCAGAAGATCTTTCTTTCTGAACATCATTATCAGCATTATGATCAGGATGAACATGAGTCCTGCAAGCAGACAGTACCAGAAATGAGTCGTCATGAGTCCGTCCTCCTGTTTCTGTATTTGAGTCTGACAGGCACCGGCCTTTCTTTTCTCTCCTCATCCGGTCTGACATCATTCGGGTCAACAGGCGCGAAATCTATCGTCTCGCCGTAAAGCCAGGCGACTTTTGCCTGCATGGAACCGTCAAGAACTCCGTCGCGCACATCCTGTGTCAGCGCATGTACTGAAAAAATGCCGTCTTCTGTGATATCGATCGTGATTGTCCCCGGGGTAAGTGTGATGGAATTGGCCAGCATAGCTCTTGCAGCAGGGTTGTCGTAATCAGCCCTGAACCAGACGATCGAAGGATCGACATCCGACAGTTTCAGGATAGATACTTTTGCGATATTAAACGCAGACAAAGCGATCTGACCAAGGAGCCATGCAAAATACACAATAAATCTGAAGATGTTTACGCCGAGCAGATAATACTCATTATCAGTTTTGGTACCGCTTATACTCAGTGGTCTGAGACAAATAAAAGCGACCAGCATACTGGACGCAGTGCCGATAATAAGGAATTTAGGTTCAGTTTTTCCGGACATAACAAACCACAGTGCCATCATCAGCACTGCAGTACCAAGCCAGTTCAGAAAAGGATGATTCTTCTTCAAATTGTGTACTTTCCTTATGTTTTATCGGTTATTCATAGTATACCTTATAGATTCTGATAAATCAAAAACTATATATTGCAGCTATTTACAAACAGTTGTTCGTATGATAGAATACTCCAGGACACACTATCTCGTGCATTTTTTTAATGCGTTTTTCGTTACTTTGGGAGTAGAAGATGAGTAAGCTTTTTCCTAAGATTGGTCCGACAGTGACCATGTTTGTTCCGTATGACTGTAACAACGCCTGCCCTTTCTGTGTAAACAAGAAAGAATACCGCGACACATCCGGTTTTGATCTTGAAAGATGTTTCCAGTCACTGGATCTTCTGGACAGGATATTTCCGCACAATGATGTAGTTCTCACAGGGGGAGAGCCTCTGGCAGAGCTTGAATCACTCCAGAATATTCTCGATCACATCAAAGATGGGCATCACATTTACATCAATACAACTATGCCTGTCGGCGAAAGTCAGACTATACAGGATGTTGCAGACATACTCAACAGATATTCAGACAGGATAAGCTGCATCAATGTTTCAAGACATCTCAGGCACTATGTCAAGGAATGTCCTGATGAGATCTTTGATCTTTTCAAATTCAGAACAAGGATCAACTGCGTTGTCTTTGAGGATGCTAAAGATCCTGCAACTAAGGAAAAACTGATCGCATTTCTTGACAGATTCCATGGTCATGAGATCCAGCTTCGCGCCAACTACTCATATCTGACTCTCGAGAATGTATTCGACACTGATAATGACAATCTCTTTAAGCTGATAAGTGAAATCTGTGAGTACAAGTACCCTCTTGAAAAAGAGCGTTTCAGAACCGGCTATGTTTTTGAACGAAACGGAAGCAAGATCACTTATCACAAGACTCTTCCATTTGCCAAAGTTGATGGCATCGTAGGAGATATAATTATCAGACAGACCGGCCGCATTTATGACGACTGGAATGAATATGGCAAAGAACTTAATATAAACGACCTTGTCGGTATTAAATACCAGTAAAAGCTCTTACAGTCCTTACCGGGATGGGCTGCACCTACAGAAAAGAGGCGATCTATTATGAAAAAAAGTGAACAGAGGCAGCAGGATATTCTTTCCTTTATGAAAAAGACGATCGCTGCTAAGGGATACTCCCCTACTGTCAGAGAGATCTGTCAGGCTCTCAATATCAAATCCACCTCTACAGTACACAGCGATATCAAAGCTCTTGAAGAAAAAGGTCTGGTACGCAAGGATCCGGCAAAGCCTCGTACTGTACTTCCGGTCGATATGGAGCCTAAACATTCATCGCATTCAGTCAGCGATGATATCAACATAGTATCTCTGCCTGTAATCGGAAGAGTTGCTGCCGGAGAACCAATACTCGCAGAACAGAATATCGTAGATGAAATGCCGGTGCCGGCCAGATTCATCGGATCAGGCAACAATTTCATCCTGACTGTCCATGGCGACAGTATGATCAATATAGGCATCAACGATGGTGACTATATCATCGTACAGGAAGCGCATGAAGCCTCTGACGGAGAGATCATTGTTGCACTTGTCAATGATGATTTTGAATCCGGCGCAACAGTGAAAAGATTCTTCAGAGAATCAGATCATATAAGACTTCAGCCAGAGAATGACAACATGGAGCCTATCATTTCCAGAGATGTTTCTGTCGTAGGAAAAGTCAAAGGTGTATTCAGATATCTCAGTTAATAACAGGCCGGTTTCCGGCCTGTTTCATTCCACTGTATGACCAATTTTCATGCAGTGTTTATATGCGGACATTTATTCAGCTATTCAATTATTTCTCTTTCTGCATCCACTGATTGGAAAGATCAAACGGCTTTGTATCAGTCCGCATTTTTATTGCCTGCTTTTTCCATGTTTCTGTTGACATGTTATCAAAATAAGATAAAATGTATCTGTAATGCAGTTTGAACTGCGGTATAAAAGATTATTACTAAACTGAACAGTATGGAGGATTCAACATGAAGATCGGTTTTCTTGGTGCAGGTGCTATGGGCGGCGCTATTCTTTCAGGCGCACTTGAGAAAGGTGTAGTAGCAGCTGAGGATGCATATGTATATGATCTTTCGGAACAGATCAAGTCAAAATACAGAGAGCTGGGATGCAATATCGTCAGCAGCAACGAAGAGCTCGGAAAAGTTTCAGATGTAGTAGTCTGCTCCCTCAAGCCTCAGTATGCTGAAGGCGGACTCAAGGAACTTGGCAGCACTCTTGATGGTAAGGCCCTGATTTCTATCATGGCCGGAGTCACAACTGAAACGCTTCGCAAATGGACTGCAGGAGACTTCAGACTTCTCAGACTCATGCCTAACACCCCTGCCCTCGTCGGTGCGGGTGCATTCGCGCTCGATTCCGGAACTGATCTTAATCAGGAAGAGAAAGAATTTGCTGAAAAGCTCTTCTCTTCGATCGGTATCGTTGAATGGATGCCGGAGCATCTGATCGATACCGCATGCGGTCTTTCCGGAGCCGGCCCTGCATATATTTATCTCGTTATCGAAGCTCTCGCTGACGGCGGCGTTATGAAAGGACTTCCTAGAGCTACAGCTCAGAGGCTTGCTGCTCAGACTGTCTTCGGTGCAGCTAAGATGGTTCTTGAAACAGGAAAACATCCGGGCGAACTCAAAGACATGGTCTGCTCACCTGGAGGAAATACTATCGTTGGTGTTGGTACTCTCGAGCAGCATGGTGTGCGCGGTGCTTTCATCGACACTGTTGCAAGGGCAACTGAAAGAGCACAGGAACTCGGCAAGACAAAATAAGCTTCTGATAATCCAGCCATAAACAAAAACCCGCAGAAATGCGGGTTTTTGTGTGTATGTGTTTTCAGGATTATCTGTTTTACAGGTTATCAGATCAATGCGCCTGCCCCATAAGTAAGAGTGGTGACTATCACTCCTGCCACCAGTACTCCCAGAATAATAGCAGGCATAGCTCTTTTGAGTCTCATATCGAGCATGGCAGCTACGAGAGCACCCGTCCATGCGCCTGTCCCCGGCAGCGGGATCGCTACAAGGAGCATGAGTCCGAAGAATTCAGATTTTTCGACCAGTTCTTTGTTTTTGTCCGCCTTGGCTTCAAGTCTGCAGACCATCCTGTCGAGCCCGTCACTTTTGGTCCTGAGCCACTCGAAGACCTTTCTGGTAAAGACGACCAGAAAAGGTATCGGAAGCAGATTGCCGATCACAGCCAGGACAAAAGCTTCATGCACGCTAAGTCCTGCGATTACCCCATACGGGATCGCTCCTCTTAATTCAACGACTGGCACCATTGCCATCAGAAATGTAATTATTGCCGGTTTCAGCATTCTGTCATTATCTCCTGTTATCCTTCTGTTATGAAGGTTTTATATCCTTTATATGCTTCGTAAATGTCTGCCTTGCTTATCGCTTCCCACGGAGCATGCATAGAGAGCACTGCAATGCCGCTGTCTATGACTTCCATGCCATAGAGAGAAAGAATGTAAGCGATCGTACCGCCGCCGCCTGCATCCACCTTACCCATTTCCGCCGTCTGGAAAATGACATTGTTTTTTTCCAGAATAGCTCTGAGATGCGCGATGTATTCGGCATTGGCATCATTGGAGCCAGACTTGCCTCTTGAGCCGGTAAACTTATTGAAAACAAGTCCATGCCCAAGATGCGCCGCATTCTGTTTTTCAAAACGATCTGCATACAGCGGATCATAACCGGCACTGACATCAGATGAGAGCATTCTGCTTCTGCGCAGACATCTTGTAAGATTGAGTTCACTGTATATCCCCATCCTGTCGAGGACTTCTCTCATCATATCTTCAAAGAAATGAGATTCCATTCCGGTAGCGCCAACGCTTCCGATCTCTTCCTTATCAACGAAAAGCCCGCAGGCTGTTGTTCTGACTTCAGGTACATCAAACATAGCGACAGCTGACGGATATGCGCAGCATCTGTCATCATGGCCGTAACCGATGATCATACTGCGGTCAAAGCCTGCTTCTCTTGCCTTTCCGGCAGGTACAGCTTCAAGCTCAGCAGAAAGGAAATCATCCTCTTCTATTCCATAGTATTCTTTGAGGAATCCCAGGATATATTTCTTAACAGCATCCTTTTCTTCCCCTTTGAGAGGCTTTGATCCCACGATGATATCCAGATCTTCGCCTTCTACGACTTTTGCAGCGGTTTTTTCAAGCTGCTTTGCTGCCAGATGGATCAGAAGATCGCTTACAAAGAAAACAGGATCATCTTCTTTTTCACCGACGCTGATCTTCACTGTAGTTCCGTCTGTCTTGCAAACCACCCCATGAAGAGCAAGCGGAAGAGTAACATACTGATATTTCTTGACTCCGCCATAATAATGTGTGTTCAGATATGCCAGTTCATCACTCTCATAGAGAGGATTCTGCTTGATATCCAGTCTTGGGGAATCCAGATGGGCACCGAGGATGTTCATGCCGTCTCTGACTATATCATCACCTATGTTGAGAAGCATGACCGCTTTCCCCATGTTGACCGCATATACCTTGCTGCCTTTGCTCAGCTTTTCGTCTTTTTCAATGATCTCATTCAGATCTCTGTAGCCATTGTTCCTGGCCATTTCAACAATCAGCTCAGTGCACTCGCGTTCCGTTTTTCCATTGTTGAGAAATTCAATATAATCAGAACTCAGCTTTTCGAGTTCCTTGATGTCATTATTACTGTATGTTGTCCAGGCGTTATCGTGAATCATAGTTTCCTCCGTAATCAATCTGACAGACCGAATAATAGTATAACACGCAAACAACTATTCCTCAATCGAAAAAGTCCCGCCCTTGCGGGCGGGACAATGCTTGTCTGCTGCAGTTTTACGATTATTCGTGATCTGCGTTTACAGTTCTTGCTACATAGGATGTATGAAGGACATGATGTGCCTTCTCGCTTCCGTATGAGCCGAAGTAATCCTCGTAAAGCTTGATGATGCTTGGGTTCTCATGAGATCTTCTCAGAGGTCTGTTTGCATCAAGGTCATACAGACCCTTAGCTCTTACCTCACGAACATCGATGAAGTTCTTGATTCCGGATGGAACGTGTGGCTGACCGCCGCCGTTGACGCATCCGCCCGGGCAAGCCATGATCTCGATGAATGTGTAGTTCTTCTCGCCTGACTTGACCATTTCAAGGACCTTGCGGGCATTGGCAAGACCTGAAGCTACAGCAACGCTGACTTCAAGGTCGCCGACCTTATAGCTTGCTTCCTTGACGCCTTCTACGCCGCGGACATCCTGGAACTCGAGGAGATCCTTGCCGAACTTCTCGCCTGTGATCCATTCAACAGCAGTTCTCAGAGCAGCTTCCATAACTCCGCCGGTTGCGCCGAAGATTACAGCAGCTCCGGTGCTCTCGCCCAGAGGATCATCATATGGTTCATCCGGAAGGTTAACGAAGTCAATACCAGCCTCGCTGATCAGTCTTCCGAGTTCTCTTGTTGTGAGTGCATAATCTACATCAGGTACTCCTGCTGCGGACTGATCGTCTCTTCCACACTCATATTTCTTAGCTGTACAAGGCATGATCGATACGGAAACGATATCCTTAGGATCAATGCCCTTCTTCTCTGCATAGAAGGTCTTGACTACAGCACCGAACATCTGCTGCGGTGACTTGCAGGAAGAAACGTTAGGAAGAAGTTCCGGATAATAATGCTCGATGAACTTGATCCATCCCGGTGAGCAGGATGTGATCATCGGGAGTGTGCCGCCCTTGGTGACTCTCTCGATGAGTTCGTTAGCCTCTTCAACGATAGTGAGGTCAGCTGAGAAGTTAGTATCGAATACTGCGTCGAATCCGAGTCTTCTCATACCTGCTGCCATCTTGCCCTCTACCTCGGCACCGATTGGCATGCCGAAGCATTCGCCGAGTCCGACTCTTACAGATGGAGCTGCCTGAACTACAACGTGCTTTGAAGGATCTGCAAGAGCAGCCTTTACAGCCTTTGTAGAATCGTTTTCATGGAGAGCTCCGACCGGGCATGCTACGATACACTGACCGCAGTTTACGCATGATGTCTCTGCGAGAGGCAGTTCGAATGCGCTTCCGATATGTGTATCGAATCCTCTTGCGTTTGCTCCGATGACGCCGATGCTCTGATATTTCTCGCATGCAGCTGTACATCTTCTGCAGAGGATGCACTTGTTATTGTCTCTGACTATGGATGGCGAAGAAGCATCGATTGCGAATTCGTTCTTAACGCCAGCATAGTAGTCAGTCTTCTCTACACCGTATCTCTTGCAGAGAGCCTGGAGTTCGCAGTTAGTGCTGCGAATACAGCCGAGGCAGTCCTGATCATGATCTGAAAGGATCAGCTGCAGGGTCTTACGTCTGTAGTCTTTGATCTTTTCTGTGTTAGTGTGTGCAACCATGCCGTCTGTGCATGGATATACGCAGGCAGCGACGAGAGCTCTTGCTCCTTCAACCTCACATACGCACATTCTGCAGGCACCGATCTCATTGATGCCTCTCAGATAGCACAGTGTAGGAACGTCGATGCCGGCCTTGTGGGCTGCATCCAGCAAGGTGGAACCTTCTGGTACAGTAACCGTAATATTATCAACTGTTACTTTGATATCTGCCATAGTTCTCACCTCCTGTTACTTTCTGCTTATTGCACCGAATGCGCAGTTCTCCATGCAGGCACCGCACTTGATGCACTTGGATGTATCGATAACGTGCGGCTGCTTGACAGCGCCCGAAATAGCGCCAACCGGACAGTTGCGTGCGCACTTTGTACAGCCTTTGCACTTCTCAGGATCGATCTCATAGTTGAGGAGAGCTTTGCAGACGCCTGCAGGACATCTCTTCTCAACGATATGAGCTTCATACTCATCTCTGAAGTGCTCGATAGTCGAAAGGATCGGGTTAGGAGCTGTCTGACCAAGTCCGCAGAGAGCGTTAGCCTGGATGTAGTGTGCAAGCTCATCCAGCTTATCGAGGTCTTCAAGTTCTCCTCTGCCTTCTGAGATCTTCTCAAGGATCTCAAGCATACGCTTTGTTCCGATACGGCAAGGTGTGCACTTTCCGCAGGACTCACTTACTGTAAATCCAAGATAGAACTTAGCGATATCTACCATGCAGTTATCCTCGTCGAGTACGATCATTCCGCCGGATCCCATCATGGAGCCGATTGCCTTGAGTGATTCATAATCGATTGGAACATCGTATGATTTAGCAGGGATGCATCCGCCGGAAGGTCCGCCTGTCTGTGCAGCCTTGAACTTCTTTCCGTTAGGTACGCCGCCGCCGATTTCTTCTACGACCTGTCTCAGGGTAGTTCCCATCGGAACTTCAACAAGACCTGTGTTGTTGACCTTGCCGCCGAGAGCGAATACCTTTGTTCCCTTTGATGTCTCTGTACCATACTGGTTGAACCAGCTTGCGCCATTGAGGATGATCTGAGGGATATTAGCATAAGTCTCAACGTTATTGAGTACTGTAGGTGCTGCGAAAAGTCCCTTTACTGCAGGGAACGGAGGACGTGGTCTAGGCTCGCCTCTGTTACCCTCGATCGATGTCATGAGAGCTGTTTCTTCACCGCAGACGAATGCGCCAGCGCCGAGTCTCAGGTCTACATCAAAATCAAAGCCTGTTCCGAAGATATTCTTGCCAAGCACGCCATATTCTCTGGCCTGGTCAAGAGCGATCTTAAGTCTGTCAACAGCGATAGGATACTCTGCTCTTACATAGATATATCCCTGATTAGCACCGATAGCATAGCCGGCGATAGCCATTGCCTCGAGTACTGAATGCGGGTCTCCCTCAAGGATAGATCTGTCCATGAATGCACCCGGGTCACCTTCGTCGGCGTTGCAGGCAACGTACTTCTGTACCTCGCCTCTCTTAGCAGAAGCGAACATCCACTTTCTTCCTGTAGGGAATCCGCCGCCGCCACGGCCTCTGAGTCCTGAATCAGTGACTTCCTTAATGACATCATCAGGTGTCATTTCCATAAGAGCCTTGGCAAGAGCCTGATAGCCGTCTCTTGCGATATATTCATCAATGTTCTCAGGGTCGATCTTACCGCAGTTACGCAGCGCCATTCTGAGCTGATTATTGTAGAATGCAGAATCAACATAGTGGATCTTTTCGCCGTTAGTGAGTTCCTCAACCATGAGATACTCGTCAACAGGCTGTCCGCCGAGAATGTGCTCGTTGAAGATCCTCTCTACCATGTCGACCTGAACTTCCTGGTAGAAAACGTTTCCCGGATGGACTACCATAATAGGGCCCTTAGCGCAGAGACCCTGGCATCCTGTCTGGATTATTTCAATCTCATCCTTCTTGCCGGCAGCTTCGATGAGTCTCTTGAGCTCATCCATGATCTCCCAGCTGTGGTTGGATGTACATCCGGTACCTCCGCAAACGAGGATGTAGGTCTTAAGAGCAGCTTCTGCTGTATCAGGATTGAATCTGATATTGATCTGACCCTGCTTCGCTGCCTGAATATCTTTCAGTTCCTGAAGTGATTTCATTGCTTACACCTCCATTATGCGTTACTCGTACTTGGCAAGAATGCCGGCTACTCTGTCCGGTGTCAGCTTGCCATATACATCGCCACCAACGATCATAACAGGTGCAAGTCCACATGCTCCGACACAGCGGCATACTTCGATAGAGAATTTGCCGTCCGGAGTGCAACCACCATCTTCGATACCGAGGCACTTCTCGACTTCCTCAAGAATTGCACCGGAGCCTTTGACGTAACATGCTGTTCCGAGGCATACGGATACAACATACTTGCCCTTAGGCGACATCGAAAACTGTGCATAGAAAGTAGCTACACCATAGATCTTTTCGATTGGAATACCAGTCTCGTCAGAAATGATCTTCTGTACCTGATAAGGGAGATACCCATAGATTTCCTGAGCCTCCTGCATGATAGGCATCAGGGCGCCTTTCTGTCCCTTATACTTTGCGATCACTTCAAGCAGCTTGGCTTCCTGTTCCTTAGTTCCTTTGAAAGGAACGCTCGATACTTTCATCTGCTCGATCCTCCTTAAAACGTGAATAAACACTTACAATATCATGCCTGACATCTGCTTCTGAAAGTCATTTTCATCTGTCGGACATAGCAAAACATAAACATCCGCGTCTTTCCGGCCCCCAAAATTCCGGTATCTGCATCTGTTTACATACCTGTACCTTTAATTATACGGGGTCAACTTTTTTTCATCAACTATTGATAATTTTAGTACAAGGCGTAAAATACTGACTGTGGTGTTTAAAAAGCCAGTATATTCATCATAACATATCGGAAATTGTTTGTTAAGAGAATAACAATTATTTCGGCAGCTTAATCGTTGATTTCTTGTACATTTTTGAAACATAGTATAATTTTTCCATTCTATGGTATTGACATATTGTCAGTGAGTCAGCAGCACCATAACAATCTTGATTTTTTATCCTGGAGGTAAATGATGATATATCCTAAATTCCCCGAATATAATGATGTGATAGGAATATGTGCTCCGAGTGCAGGTGTAGGTTCCAAGGAAGATTCCTTTGATCTGTCGCTCGAGGTTCTTTCCGATGAGGGCTTCGATATTTATGAGACCGACAGTGTCCGCAATGATGATGTTCCCTCAGCGCCTGCTTCTGTACGCGGAGAGGAGTTCAATTCACTTTTTGCAGACGACGATATCGCAATGGTCATGAGCGCATCCGGCGGAGACTTCAATGTTGAAATGCTGCCATACATAGATCAGGAGCTTGTAGCCTCAAATCCTAAATGGTTTTCAGGCTACTCAGATCCTACAGCAATCGAAATGCTCATGACGACTAAACTGGACATTGCCACTATTTACGGCGTCAATGCAGGTGCCTGGGACTGGAGACCGCTTCATCCATTCCAGCTCTATGCTCTGGATATACTTCACGGCGTAGTTGAGCCTCAGTATTCATATGATTACTACTCGTCTTCAGGATTTGATGAAGAGACCGGAACCTATCTGATGGATACTCCTGTGGAATGGACCTTGCTGAAGCCGGAAAACGGGGAACTGACAGAAGCTGACTATCTTGATGTTACCGGACGTCTCATAGGCGGATGCATCGATGTATTCGACTGGCTGATAGGGACTCCTTACGAGGATCTGAAAGGCTTTACCGAAAGATACAAAGATGATGGATTCATCTGGTTCTTCGATACATTTGAGCTGGATCCGATGGCTCTTATGTACTCAATGAACAGAATGAAGTTTATGGGACTGTTTGAGAACGCCCGCGCTGTAATCTTCGGACGCGTATGTTTTACCGGCGATGCTGATGACATAGATTATCTCTCCCTTCTCGAGAGAGTTTTCGGAGAACTTGATGTTCCGATTATCTGGAATGCCGATATCGGCCATACGAAGCCATCTATGACGATTATCAACGGAAGCATGGGCCATCTTCAGATGGAAGACGGATTCGCCGAACTTGAAATGGAACTGCGATAATACCGGACTAAAAAAGCCGCTTCTGCGCGGCTTTTATTATACCCTTTTTCATTCCTTGTGATGATAATCATCAGCTTTGTTTTTGCGTTTTGCTTTTCTTTCGTTCTTTTGTCTCTCGTGGATCTCATCCATAAAACCTGTCGTAATGATACCTGACGGAAGCGCTATTACTGCGATGCCGAAGAATGAAGAAAGCATTGTTACTAGTCTTCCGACAAATGATACCGGTATGATGTCCCCATATCCGATAGTTGTGAGGGAAACTGTAGCCCAATACACTGCCTCATAGAAGTTGTCAAACGTCTGAGGCTCCACATTAAGAACAATAAGTGCTGATGTAAGGATATATGCGACGGTCAGGGTACCTACCGCAATCAGAGAGTCTCTGGATCTTCTGACGACCGCCAGTACTACGTCTATGTTTGTGGAATATCTGAAAATCTTGAATATCCTGAATACTCTGAGCGCCTTGGCAAGTCTTATCAGTCTCAGAAGTCCAAACCCGCTGTTTATAACGATAAAATGCGGGAGAATAGACAAAAGGTCTATCACTGCAAGCGGAGTAAAAGGGTATTTTATAAATGACGACAGCGATTTATCGCCCATCTTGTAGTCTGCCGTAATGAATCTGAAAAAATAATCCGTAATGAAAATATAAACACAAATAGTCTCTACGTCTCTCCATGCGGGAGAAATCTTCTTCATTGCAAGAGGAATGATACTTATGATTATTATGGCAATCATAAAAATGTCATAAGCATGACTGATATAGTCATCCGGTTCTGCTATCTCTATTATTTCGTAAATCCTTTTACGTATATACATTGTATCCCCTCTTCTTAAAGATCCCCGGCCTGAAGGCCGGGGATCATGTGATCCAACAATGCAATAATACAATTAAAGCAGGCTGAAACTTGCGATGAGTCCTGCGAATACGATCGAAACCATTGAAACAAGTTTGATCAGAATGTTGATTGAAGGACCGGATGTATCCTTGAACGGGTCACCGATAGTATCTCCGACGACAGCTGCTTTGTGGTTGTCAGATCCTTTGCCTCCAAAATTACCGGCCTCAATGAATTTCTTGGCGTTATCCCAGGCTCCGCCCGAGTTAGCCATGAATATAGCCATGATGAATCCGGAAACAGTAGCTCCGCAAAGCATTCCTACTACTCCGAGTCCGCCGAGGACCATACCTGTCAGAATAGGAGCAGCAATTCCTACGCATGCAGGAAGAACCATTTCCTTAAGAGAAGCCTTGGAGCAGAGGTCGACGCATCTTGCATAGTCGGCTTCGGCTTTTCCTTCCATAAGTCCAGGGATCTCTTTGAACTGTCTTCTTACCTCTACTACTACACTCTGTGCAGCCCTGTTAACAGCCCCCATTGTCAGAGCTGAGAAGAGGAACGGCAGGCACGCTCCGATGAAAAGTCCGACCAGTACTCTCGGATCGAGCAGATTCAGCTGAAGTTCCTGACCTTGCGGCATGTAGAACAGTAGTTTTTCTTTGAAGTTAGCGATCAGAGCAAGCGCTGTCATTCCGGCAGAACCGATAGCAAAGCCCTTTCCTGTAGCTGCTGTTGTGTTGCCGAGTGAGTCAAGAGCGTCTGTTCTCTCGCGTACTTCAGGAGGAAGTCCTGCCATTTCAGCGATACCGCCGGCATTATCAGCAACAGGTCCGTAAGCGTCTGTAGCCAGTGTGATACCAAGTGTGGAAAGCATTCCTACAGCAGCAAGTGAGATGCCGTAGAGGCCAATGCTTGATGGAGCCACGTCTACAGGGCAGAGACCCGAGCAGTAATAAGCAATGATAATAGCTGCGCCAACGATGAGAATAGGCAGTGTTGTGGATGCCATTCCTGTTCCGAGGCCGCTGATGATCAGAGTTGCAGTACCGGTCTGCGAGGACTCAGCGATCTTCTGTGTCGGCTTATATGTATCTGATGTGTAGTACTCTGTGCACAGACCAATCAGAACTCCGGCAGCAAGACCTGCGATGATCGCAAGATACAGTCCATAGAACTCCTTGCCGAAGAGCCACCATACAAGAACGAAAGAGAATACCGCTGTGGCAATTGCCGAGAAGTTGGTGCCGCGGCGAAGAGCTGCGAGCAGATTCTTCTGGCTTGCGCCTTCCTTGGTCTGAACGAAGAATGATCCGATTACGGAGAAGATTACTCCGACAGCTGCCATCAGAAGAGGCAGAGCTACGGATTTTACTCCGAGTCCGGATGAAAGGAATGCTATCGCTCCCAAAGCACAGGTGGATACCATAGATCCTACATATGACTCATAGAGGTCAGCGCCCATTCCGGCAACGTCTCCTACATTGTCTCCTACGTTATCTGCGATAACAGCAGGGTTACGAGGGTCATCTTCAGGGATTCCGGCCTCGACTTTTCCTACCAGGTCAGCTCCTACGTCTGCAGCTTTTGTAAAAATACCGCCGCCTACACGAGCAAACAGGGCCATTGAGGAAGCGCCCATTCCGAAAGTAACCATCGCTGCGGTGATGTTCTCGAGAGTTTCATGGAAAACAAGGTCAAGAAGTGCATACCACAGTGAGATATCGAGAAGTCCGAGTCCTACTACAGTAAAGCCCATTACCGAACCGGCTGAAAAAGCAACTCTGAGCCCCTTGTTCAGGCTCTCCTGCGCAGCGCAGGCGGTACGGTCATTGGCTCTTGTAGCAATGCTCATGCCGATATATCCTGAGAGACCTGAGAAAAAGCCTCCTGTCAGGAATGCAAATGGTACATACCATGTCAGCTTGTGAGTTGCTGCCATAGCGCAGAGTACGCAGAACATTACTGCAAAGAATATGAGCACCGTACGGTACTGTCTTTTCAGAAATGCGCTGGCTCCTGTACGTACGAATCTCGAGATCTGCTTCATTCTGTCGGTTCCCTCGTCAGAGTTCAGAACCTTTTTGGCCTGCGAATAAGCAAATAACAGGGCAATGAGAGAAGCGATCAGACTGATCCAGTACAAATGTGTCAACAGATAGTCTTGCATTGAAATGCCTCCTTAATAAAAAAAATATAAATGAACAATACGCTTAAACATTGATTAACTATTGCTGTAATAATGCCCCTATGTTCTGAATTATATTCAAAGATTTGTCTGTACTCAATGGGCAATAGTTTTCACAATTGTTTTTTTGTTCTTGATTAGTATAACAGATTCCTTGATTTTTACAACAAAAGAGATTATTAATTATGTATTTTTGACAATAATTAAAAATCTGAACATAACAATTCTTTTGTTCATCATTTCAATTCTTCTCAAAATGTAATAATAAACAGGGACTGCCAGGCGGCAGTCCCTTTATCATACAGTATAATAATGTGATATAACCATGAGTTTCATTGTTCAGTATCAGGCATTCTGAGCGTTCTGTCTTTCCCTGATAGCTGCCTGTGCAGCTGCAAGTCTTGCGATAGGAACTCTGAACGGTGAGCATGATACATAGTTCAGACCAACTTCATGGCAGAAGAAGATCGTAGCAGGGTCTCCGCCGTGTTCGCCGCAGATTCCGAGCTTGATGTTAGGTCTTGTCTTGCGTCCGTTCTCAGATGCCAGTCTGACAAGTTTTCCAACGCCTGTCTGATCAAGAGCCTGGAACGGATCGGTATCGATGATTCCTCTTGCGATATATTCTTTGATGAGGTTTCCGGTATCATCTCTGGAGAAACCAAGTCCCATCTGTGTCAGATCGTTGGTTCCGAATGAGAAGAACTCTGCTTCCTCTGCGATCTCGTCAGCTGTAAGAGCAGCTCTAGGGATCTCTATCATAGTACCGACCAGATATTTCATCTCCTGACCGGACTCTGCAATGAGTCTGTCAGCTACTTCAACGATGATTTTCTTGACATACTTAAGCTCATTTACGAATCCTACCAGAGGTACCATGATCTCAGGAACGATGTCGAATCCTTCTTCATTGCGTACTTCCAGTGCGGCTCCGATGATAGCTTCAGTCTGCATCTCTACGATCTCAGGATATGTGATTGCGAGTCTGCATCCCCTGTGTCCAAGCATAGGGTTCATCTCGTGAAGCTCAATCGTCTTATTGACGATCTTTTCGTAAGGAATACCAAACTGTTCTGATACTTCTTTAATGTCTTCGTCTGTCTTAGGCAGGAACTCATGCAGAGGAGGATCAAGGAGTCTGATCGTAACAGGTCTCTCTCCCATTGCCTTGTAGATACCCTTGAAGTCTTCTTTCTGATATGGGAGAAGGCCTGCAAGAGCTTCTCTTCTCTCCTCTTCTGTGTCAGCGAGGATCATTCTTCTGATCTTAGGGATTCTCTCATCTTCGAAGAACATGTGCTCTGTTCTGCAAAGTCCGATTCCCTCAGCTCCGAATTCAACAGCCTGCTGAGCATCTCTAGGATTATCTGCATTGGTTCTGACCTTGAGTGTTCTGGCCTCATCCGCCCACTCCATGATCTGTCCGAAATCTCCGGACAGTTCCGGTGCAAGAGTCTTGATAGCCTCTGCGAAAACATTTCCGTCAGTACCGTTGAGTGAGATGCTGTCGCCCTCATGATACTCAACGCTTCCGATTCTGAGAACCTTGTTTTCTTCGTCAACAACGATTTCCTTGCATCCTGCTACGCAGCATTTGCCCATTCCTCTGGCTACTACTGCAGCATGTGAAGTCATTCCTCCGCGTGCGGTCAGGATACCTTCAGCAGCTACCATACCTGCGAGGTCCTCAGGGCTTGTCTCTTCTCTTACAAGGATGACCTTCTTGCCGTCTTCAGCGAATTTAGCTGCATCATCAGCAGAGAATACGATCTGACCTGTCGCAGCGCCCGGTGATGCAGGAAGCCCCTTTGTTACAGGAACAGCCTTTTTGAGCTCTTCTGCATCAAATACAGGATGGAGCAGCTGATTGATCTGATCAGGCTCAACTCTCATAACAGCTGTTTCCTTGTCGATAAGACCTTCTTTGACAAGATCAACTGCGACCTTGACTGCTGCTGCAGCAGTTCTCTTGCCGTTACGTGTCTGGAGCATGAAGAGTTTACGGTCTTCAACTGTGAACTCCATGTCCTGCATATCTTTATAGTGGCTTTCAAGCGTATCAGCGATCTTTTCAAACTGAGCATATACTTCAGGAAAAGCATCTGCCATCTCTGAGATCGGCTGCGGCGTTCTGATACCGGCAACTACATCCTCGCCCTGTGCATTTACGAGAAATTCTCCGAAGAGCTTGTTTTCTCCGTTTGCAGGGTTACGTGTGAATGCTACGCCTGTGCCTGAATTATTTCCGCTGTTTCCGAAAACCATGGACTGTACATTTACAGCTGTTCCGAGCGAGTCAGAGATGCCATTGAGCTTTCTGTAGAGGATAGCTCTGTCATTGTTCCATGATCTGAAAACTGCTTTTATTGCTTCGAGAAGCTGATCTTTTGGATCCTGCGGGAACTCTCTGCCGAGTTCTCTCAGAACTACTTCCTTGTATCCGCTGATAACCTCTTTGAGATCATCCGTGGTGAGCTGAACATCGAATTCAGCTCCGGCTTTTTGCTTCTGTCCTTCAAATACCGCGTCGAAATTGGATTTTTTGATCTCCATTACGACATCACCGAACATCTGGATAAATCTTCTGTAGCTGTCATACGCAAATCTCTCATTGTTAGTCTTTTTGGCAAGGCCTTCAACAGCCACATCATTTAATCCGAGGTTGAGGATAGTGTCCATCATACCCGGCATCGATACAGGTGCTCCGGATCTTACGGAAACAAGAAGCGGATTCTCATTATCCCCGAATTTTTTGCCCATTACTTCTTCAAGCTCTGAGATATGATCCCAAACCTCGTCGATGACAGCCTGATCAAGTACGCCGCCATCTTCACTGTACTTCCTGCAGACATCTGTAGTGATGGTAAAGCCGAAAGGAACCGGAAGACCGATATTAGTCATCTCAGCAAGATTAGCGCCTTTTCCTCCGAGGAGAGCTCTCATATCCTTTGAGCCTTCGTTGAATGAGTAAACATATTTCGCCATAAATTCAATACTCCTTTTTTATCGTTGTGGAAAGCATCAGAATCTGAGTCTTTCCTCTATATAACTCCTTACTTCACTGACAGGAACTCTGACCTGCTCCATTGTATCTCTGTCGCGTATTGTAACGCATCCGTCTTCTGCTGTATCAAAGTCGACACAGATACTGAACGGTGTACCTATCTCATCTTCCCTTCTGTATCTCTTTCCGATAGAACCGGAAGCATCATACTCTACCATAAAATATTTCGACAGTTCTTCATAGATCGGCAGAGCAACATCTTCAAGCTTTTTGGAAAGAGGCAGAACAGCTGCCTTGTAAGGCGCAAGTGCAGGATGCAGTCTCAGAACGGTTCTGACATCTTCCTTGCCTTTTCCATCGGTCAGCTTTTCTTCGTCATATGCATCTACCAGGAAAGCAAGCACAAGACGCTCTACGCCTACAGAAGGCTCAATGCAGTAAGGAACATATCTCTCATTGGTCTCAGGGTCAAGATAGCTCATATCCTCGCCTGAAGTAGTCTGATGTGCCATCAGGTCATAATCAGTTCTGGAAGCAACACCCCAGAGCTCGCCCCAGCCGAACGGGAAGAGATATTCAATATCTGTAGTAGCATTGCTGTAATGCGACAGCTCCTCCTGAGAGTGATCTCTGAGCCTTGTATATTCTTTGCTCAGCCCAAGCGACCACAGGAAGTTTGCGCAATAGTCCTTCCAGTACGCAAACCATTCAAGCTCTGTTCCCGGCTTGCAGAAGAATTCAAGTTCCATCTGCTCAAATTCTCTTACTCTGAAGATAAAGTTTCCGGGCGTGATCTCATTTCTGAAGGACTTGCCTACCTGAGCGATTCCGAATGGAATTTTCTTTCTGGCTGTTCTCTGAACACTTTTGAAATTGACGAATATTCCCTGAGCAGTTTCCGGCCTCATATAGATTTCCGCCTTGGAGTCTTCTGTGACCCCCTGGAATGTCTTGAACATGAGGTTGAACTGCCTGATACCTGTAAAATCAGACTTTCCGCATTCAGGACAGCAGATCCCTTTGTCTCTGATGAATTCTTCCATCTCAGAATTGGACCATCCATCCACGATTGCCTCTGACTCAGGATCCTGTTTCTTGAGATAATCCTCAATAAGCTGGTCAGCTCTGTATCTTGTCTTGCAGGACTTGCAGTCGATCAGCGGATCGCTGAATCCGCCGACATGTCCCGATGCGACCCACACCTGAGGGTTCATCAGGATCGCTGCGTCAAGACCTACATTCAGTCTCGACTCGCGTACAAACTTGCTTCTCCATGCATCCTTGATGTTGTTTTTGAACTCCACTCCGAGAGGACCGAAATCCCACGTATTGGCCAGACCGCCATATATCTCGGAACCAGGGAAGATGAATCCCCTGTTCTTGCACAGAGCAATGATTTTCTCCATGGTCACGGTTCTTTCAACATCAGGCATACCTGTTTTATCGATTGCCATAAAGATTAATTCTCCTCATCATTGAATACTTCGTCAGCAGCTTCGCCGGCATCATCACTGACTTTTTCCTCAGTTTTTCCGACTCTGTCCGAAGCTTCCTTCGCAATATCCTTTGCTGCGTCAGTTGCCTTTTTTGCTACCTTTTCGACGGTCTCTTTTACTTCGTCGATCTTGCCGCTCTTCTCAAGCTTGTCCCACAGAGACATGAGTTTTGCTGTGCCGTTGACAAAGGCTTCCTTGATCTCATCAACTGTTCCGTTCTCTTCGATTTTATCCCATGCTTCCTCGACTTTTGCAGAGCCCTTGTCGCCGAACTCCTGAAGTCTGTCAGATGTCTTGTAGGCAAAATCTTCGAGCTTGTCACCGATCTTATCAAGGTTATCAATATCTACGCCAGTCTTGCCAAACGCGCTCTGAGCAGCGTCCTTAGCTTTGTCATAAGCGCCTACTACCTTGCCGTTGATATCTATTACTTCGCCTTCTTTGTCAACGAATTCAATATCACACTGTGCTCCGAGAGCAGCAACGATACCGAGAATAGCTCCCCATGGTACCAGTACAGCACCAATAACGCCTGCTGTCAGAGGGAAATTGACGATTGTCTTTTCTCCCTTTCTGATAAGGATCCTTGTAACGTTGCCCTTATCAACGATCTCTTTCATCTTTGCAAATACAGGGCTGTCCTTGAGACTTCCTCCGTCAACAGCATCATGGACTTTGTTTATCTTCTCTTCAATGTCAATGATAGCATCTACTACGCTTCCGTCTGCTTTTTCGAGAGCATCCTTAGCTTCTGCATATGTGCAGCCTGTTCTGTCTTTCACGAGTTCGATTTTTTCAAGATTGATATCCATTGTTATACCTCCAGTTCTGTTGATCCGCTGAGTACATCCGCATCAAGATATCTGCCGGTATACTCAGCCAGTACTTTCTTTACCATGTAAACAACATCATCCCTGAGAGTGACTTTCTCAAAGGTACGAAGCGGTTTTGACTGAAAATATCTAAACACATCGATTATATCGAAAGAAGGTCTGTAAATCAATGCATTACCCTCTGTTTTCTCTTTCTGCGCACACTCCGCGCAGATGATCCCTCCTGATGTGACAGAAAATCTTCTGAAGGAATCTGTGCCCTCCTGCTCGGCGATCTCATCCAGAGATTTTCCGCAACTGACACAGCATCTGAGTTCAGGACTGACTCCCAGAATACTGAGTGATCTCACAATAAAAGCGAGCAGCAGCGTGTCAGCGCCTTTTTCAGCGCGTGATGCTGACTCCAGAAATTCCAGAGACAGATCATACAGAGCCGGCAATGGTTCGCCTTCTGCTGTGACCTTGTCAAGATAATCTATGAAAGAAGACGCATTCATAAACCTGTCCAGATCTTCTCCGATAGAATAATAGCTCCTGCGTGCTGAAGCCGTGTTGATGCTGTATGCGTCTCTTCCTTTGAAAAGCTCATATTCAGCAAAAGTGAATGGTCTCAGCGCAAGAGCTGATCTGCTGCGGCCCTTCTCGTTGATCGATGTGCCTGCAGAAATCTTGCCATACTGCCTGGTGAATATTACGATTATACGTTTGTTGCCGGCGATTTTTCGCTGTCTCAGAACGATACCTTCAGTATTGATTATCATATAGTCCCGTATATCTATTCGTCTTTATATCCCCAGCTGCGGATCGTCCTCTCTGAGTCACGCCAGTTTTCCTTGACTTTGACCCACAGATTAAGATAGACCTTTGTCCCCAGCAGTTCTTCGATCTCTCGTCTCGCGGCCTTTCCCACGCCTTTCAGCTTGCTGCCGCCTTTGCCGATGATAATTGATTTGTGTGATTTTTTCTCGCAGTATATTACAGCGCTGATCTCGGTGATCCGGCTGTCCTCTTTGAATGATTCTATCTCTACAAACACACCGTGAGGCACTTCATCATCAAGATAGTTCATCAGCTTTTCTCTGATTATCTCGCTGACGATAAATCTTTCCGGGTGATCTGTAGCGATATCATCAGGATAATACATAGGGCCTTCCTGCATATAGCCTGCCAGGCGGTCTCTGAGCATTTCCACATTATCTCCCTTGAGAGCGCTTACGCCATATATGTCGTCAAAAAGACCCGTCTCTGTATATCTGTTGTAGAGTGCCAGATATTCCTCAGGTCCCATCAGATCCATTTTGTTGATAACAAGTATCTTAGGTGTTTCGACATCGCTGAGGATCCTGAGAATACTCTCGTCTCCTTTTCCGAAGCCTCTGGTCCCGTCTATCATCAAAAGCACGACATCAACACCTCCAAGTGTATTGACTGCCGTCTCGTTGATAGCTACACCGAGCCTGTTGTGCGGTTTATGGATTCCCGGAGTGTCCAGAAAAACCATCTGAAGCCCGCCTCCGTCTTCAAATGACGGATCTGTATATATGCCGGTTATTCTGTTGAGCGTAGTCTGAGGCTTGCTTGAAGTGATGGCAATCTTTTCCCCAAGCATGCTGTTCATCAGTGTCGACTTGCCTACATTTGGGCGGCCGATAATACCTATAAAACCCGACTTCATCTGGTAACTCCTATTTCGTGTAAAATCTCTTCCTCGCGGGCTCTCATCTCCCGCTTTTCATCTTCCTGCATATGATCGTATCCCAGAAGATGAAGTATGCTGTGTGTAAAAAGGTATACGAATTCTCTTTTGACTCCTGTTCCGAACTCTTCTGCCTGGCTCAGGACCCTGTCATAACAGATAACTACATCCCCGATCAGGACGGTTCCGCTCCCGTCTTCAAAATCAGATTCCATGTCTTCCATGTCATCATACTGAGGAAAACTAAGCACATCTGTGACACTGTCTACTCCGCGGTAATCCCGGTTCAGCTGGCGGATCTCTTCAGCATCTGTTACAGTGACACCTATCTCCGCGTCAGCTGATTTTGCGTCAAATTCTGCGTCTGCATCTGAGAATTCAAGTGTCAGCGCTCTGACGGCGGCATCATGCATCAGTGACCTTATTTCATCGGTCAGTCTGTTCTTATCATCACTGAAAAATAGTTCCATAAATCTACCTGCTGCCGCTCTTGGAAGCCTTTGAAGAAGCTGCTTTTGATTTGCTGCTGTCATAGGCTTCATATGCCTTTATTATCCTCTTGACCAGCTCATGACGCACAACGTCGACTTCACTGAAGTAGCTGAACTTGATTCCTTCCACACCTGACAGAACTTTTCTCGCTTCCTTGAGTCCGGATATCGTTCCTCCCGGAAGGTCTATCTGTGTGATGTCGCCGGTAACTACGACCTTTGAATTGAATCCCATACGTGTCAGAAACATCTTCATCTGCTCTCTGGTGGTATTCTGGGCCTCATCCAGAATGATGAAAGCATTGTCGAGGGTGCGTCCTCTCATATATGCAAGAGGAACTACCTCGATGACGCCTTTTTCCCTGAGCTTTGCAGAGGCATCCATCCCGAGAACATCATACAGAGCATCATAAAGAGGTCTGAGATAAGGATCTACTTTTTCCTGCATATCTCCCGGAAGGAAACCCAGTCTCTCACCCGCCTCTACAGCAGGTCTTGTAAGGATGATCCTTTCGATTTCTCTGTTTTTATATGCGCTGACAGCCATTGCACAGGCAAGATATGTCTTGCCCGTACCGGCAGGTCCGATCCCGAATACCATATCAGTATTCCTGATATTATCCACATATTCCTTCTGAGCCTGAGTCTTCGGTCTCAGAGGCTTTCCCATATGTGTATAGCATATAATATCTCTCGCAGTCTGACCGGTATCGAAGCTTTTTCCTCCGGCTTCCATGTCAATTATGTAATTAAGACGCTGGGCGTCGAGTCCCGGTTCTACATTCAGAGCCTCTATGAGTCTGCCGATTATGCGCATGGCAAGTTCGGCGTCCTTGCCCTTGATGAGCAGAGCTCCGTCTCTGACTGTAATTTCTGTGCCGGTCAGTTTCTCTACCTTTCTGACATTGGAATCATAATTTCCGAACAGATCCTGCACGTTTATGTTTTCAGGTATATCAAGTTTCAGTTCCATAAACTTCTCTCCGAAGATCTGCTAGTTTTTCCCGTTGAGGAAGTCCTTGACTGCCTTATTGACTGCAGATCCGTCGGCAGCGTCTTTGAGTTCAGCCATAGCCGCCTTCATGAGTGTACCCATATTCTTCATGCCTCCCTCAATGCCAAGCCTGTCTGCTACCTCTTTTACTTTTTCAGCGATCTGCTCTGCAGACATCTCTTCCGGAAGATATCCCTGAAGGATCTCGATTTCTTTCTTATAGGCATCTGCCATGTCGTCTCTGCCTGCTTTTGCAAAATCGGCGAGTGCATCTGCTCTCATCTTGACCTGTTTCTTGATGATCCTGATGATATCAGCGTCATCTTCAAGTTCTACTCTCTGGTCGACCTCATGCTGCTTGATAGCTGCTCTTACCATGTTAACGGTATTCTTCCTGACTGTGTCCTTGGTCTTCATGGCTTCCTTATAATCTGCCACGAGCTGTTCCTTAAGTCCCATAGTATTCTCCTCTCATAAAAGCAAAATGCGAACCGCCATGTAGGAGTTCGCATCTGAAATCAGCTTATTAGTACTTGCGTGCTTTCTTACGAGCAGCCTCAGACTTCTTCTTGCGTCTAACGCTTGGCTTCTCGTAATGCTCTCTCTTACGCAGCTCTGCCATGACGCCATCGCGAGCGCAAGATCTCTTAAATCTCTTAAGAGCGCTTTCTAAGCTTTCGTTATCCTTTACGATTACCTTTGCCATCTTCTTGTCTCACCTCCTGACGTCTTTAAATTTGATGCGGTATCAGCCGCAACAGTGAGATTTTACTACCGCGATTTCAAAAAGTCAACAACAAAAGACTTGTGCTGTGAGTAATGACGCGGGAGATGCGAAAGCCCGCATCAAATATATGTATCTCATGCGATTTACTGCACTGCCGGATACATTGTACCACAATATTTATGTGTAATTGCAGAAAACAGGCACAATATATTTGATAAATTTCTCCTCATGTCATATTATTAAGTGGATAATGAGTATTGCCAGTCCAGACCGGAGAGACAAGCATGCAGCTTACAGATGCCGAGATCAAAGAAATACTCGCCCGCAAGAAAATGCGAAAAAAAATGCAGCAGAGACGAAAACGCCGAAGAGCGTTGCTATTCGTCCTTCTGTTAATTATTGTCGTGCTTATCGTTATTCTCAAACCGGCTGTACGAATATCAGAGAGACTGGAAAAGCAGCATCAGAAAGCTGCCCGCGAGGCTTCCTATACCGGTCCTCCGCGCGGAACCATCTTCATTGATCCCGGCCATGGAGGAATGGATTCAGGATCTGTCGGCGATTCTAAAAGGTATGAAAAAGACGACGTTCTGAAACTTGCGACCGAGGTCAGAAGCTACCTCGAATCCTACGGATTCACTGTCGTAATGTCACGGACAGAAGACAAGGAAATCGACAGAGAGACACGCGGCAAGATGGCGAATGACTCAGGCGCCAGACTGTTTATATCTCTCCACAGAAATAAAGCTGACGGAAACGGTCAGGGTGTAGAAGCATTTATTCCCAAAAGAAACGATGAAGGATCGAGACTTCTTGCCGAAAATCTGCTTGATGCCCTTGAAAAGCAAGGGTTTGCAAAACGCCGGATTCATACCGGGACCCTGAATGATCCTTCTGCAGATTACGAAGAAAACGCGGTTGTCACAATGCCTGCAGTGCTGCTTGAAGCGGGTTTCATCGACAATGATATGGACAATGCCCTCTTCGATGATCACCTTAGCGAAAACGCTCAGGCTATTGCCAAAGCTGCAGATAAGACTTACATGACTCTCTATGAGCCTGAAAAAGCCGCACAGGCTGCTGAAGAAGAAGCCCGGGCAGAAAAACTATCAAAAGAAATCCTCAACACTACCCTCGAGGCTGTCTCAGGGCTGATACCGACTCACTCAAAAGAAACTGAGTTCGAGAAATAGAGTAATACAGAAATAAAAAATCACCGGTCTTCCGGTGATTTTTAATGCTGTCTGTTTTTGCCGGGAACTTACAGTTTATTCCATTTTATCTCATTTTTATCATATACAGGTCCGTATATGATGGAACTTGTATCCCCGGTGTTGGTCGGGATAATCACGGCGCCCTCCGGCTCAGAAGTGCTCAGCATGAGACTGCTCAGAGAAAACTGTCCGTCAGTGCATCTTAAAGACAGTGATTTGAGCATTGACAGCGAACCGCTCGCGCATACATATTCAGCTTCGTGAATCACATCCGAAGGCAGTCCCTGTCTCCCGTTGCTGCCGTCAAAGGTAAGCACTTCTATCTCGCTGCAGATATTCCTGAATGAATCGGTCATATAAATATCACTCTTTGAATTGTATCCAAGAACAGCCTTAAACGACTTGCCTCTTGTTAGAAGTGATCTGGCCAGTTCGAGCATCTCAGCTACACCTGCTCCATTGGCAACAATATATGCCCCGTCAGGTACGGCATCCACATCAAACCCGTTGCCGAGCCCGGTGATGGCAGACATTTCTGTTCCGAACCTTGTGTAAAGGAGTTTGTCTCCGCCTTCCCTGTCGGTTCTGAATACAACAGAGAAACGTTCGCTGTCATAATCGCACACAGGAAAAGGTCTGACGATCCCTTCATATTCGATCATAGCGAACTGACCGGGTCTCTTGAATCTGCATTCGTCAGATTCGAACGTGATTTTATAGATATCACTTGCAAGCTTCTCTTTCAGAGCTACTCTGCATTTATTCATTCTGTTCACCCTCAGTAATGTCCGCTGCTTTGTCAGATGGTTCTTCCGGTTCATCCGCTGTCTGCGCAGCTATTTCATCATATCCTTCAGATGTCCTGACTGCATCCTGTGCAGCAACCGCTATAACCTCTGCCACTTCCAGCGCGCTTTCCCTGATACCGCTGTTTTCAGGAACTACAGCATCCTCAGGCACAGCCTGTGCCGCAGCATCGTATGCATCTGCGGAAATATCTGATGCGGCTGTCGTATTTTCTTTGTCTGCAAGCGATGCGGCTGATGTACCTGCTGCCTCTGCAACTTCCGGAGAATATACAGGATCTGATTTAGGTTCAGGTCTTCTGCCGGCATAACTCTGCATTGCGCTTAATGCCTCAGATTCTTTGATATCTATAACATATGTATCAAGGATCTTGTCATGCCATCCTCTGTTTTTTTCATCTATGAGTATCCATATAAAACCGAGGCAGAATACGCTTCCGGAAGCATTCTTGACAAACCATTCTCTGAACAGCATCTTCCAGAACCCTATAGGCTCGCCATCTTTGGAAGAAACTACCTGAAGTCCCAGAGCTGCTTTCCCCAGTGTTTTGGACTTAGAGTAGAACACCATCTGCACTGCGATATACGCTATCATCAGAAGGACAGCTATAATCAGAGTCGCAGCGATTCCGCCCGATGATAATCCGCCTCCCTGGCCATAACCGTAACCATATCCATAGTCATATCCATAGCCGTATCCGAATCCGGGAACATATGGTTCATAAGCTGCAGCAAGCATTACAGCAGCAACAATGAACATTATTACTGCAACGGCAGGAGCTATCGCATCTATACAGTATGCACCGAGTCTCTTTCCCTCCGATGCAAGTTTCATTACTTTCTTTTCTTTCATTTTCTTACTCTGCATTCAGGAAAACATACCTGCATGCAGCCTTTCTGTAAATATGAACAATATTATAACATAGAACTGTCCGTTTTTTTGTATAATAAATAAACAATGCGATTCCGAAGGAACGCCCGCTCTATTATACAAGCGGGCGTCTCAATTATGTATCAATAATGATGATAATATCTGATCGATCTATTCAAATTGCATTTAGTCTTCGTGAGGCTGGAATCCAACGAGACTTTCAGGCATCTCTCTGCCGCTCTTTGTGTAATAATCAACCAGAGCTGCCTTGATAGCATCCTCGGCAAGCACAGAGCAATGGATCTTTCTTGCCGGCAGACCATCAAGCGCTTCGACAACAGCCTTGTTAGTGAGATCGAGTGCTTCGTCCAGAGTCTTGCCCTTGATCAGCTCTGTCGCCATAGAACTGGTAGCGATAGCGCTTCCGCAGCCGAATGTCTTGAACTTGATATCAGTGATCCTGTCATCCTCGATCTTGAGGTACATTTTCATGATATCCCCGCAGAGAGGATTTCCTACTTCGCCGATTCCGTCTGCATCCTCGATAACTCCGACATTGCGTGGATGTTCAAAATGATCCATTACTTTATCTGTATACAGTGACATTTTATTACTCCTTTCATTTCCCTGCTTTTCTCTGTATGTTGAAATACCTGTTACATATATTCAGGTATGCAGTGTTCTCTGGTTCCGTTCATAAGGTCTTCCCAGTATGGTGACATAGATCTGTAAAGATCTACCACGCTGTGAACTTTTTCTATAATATAGTCGACCTGCTCCTCTGTATTGTCTGAATCCAGACTGAATCTGAGTGAGCCGTGTGCTGCTTCGACCGGTACTCCCATTCCCGTAAGAACATGCGATGGTTCAAGGGACTCGCTTGTGCAAGCTGATCCGGATGAACACTCGATTCCATACAGATCCAGATGGAGCAGAAGGCTCTCACCCTCTACGCCTTCAAACGACCAGTTGACATTGCCCGGAAGTCTGTTCACAGGGTCTCCGTTCAGCTGTGAATAAGGTATATCCTTAAGACCGTCTATCAGCTTATCTCTGAGCTTTCTTACATGGGACATATTAGCATCCATGTTGTCACAGCCTTCTTTGAGCGCAGCAGCCATAGCAGCGATTCCCGGTACATTGACTGTACCTGCTCTCTTGCCTCTCTCCTGTGCTCCGCCCTCGATCACATTTACAAGACGGATTCCGTTTCTGGCATACAGGATACCTACGCCCTTAGGTCCGTGGAATTTGTGCCCGGACATGGAAAGCATGTCTATATTCATAGCCTGCACATCTATCGGAAGATGAGCGGCAGCCTGCACAGCATCTGTGTGGAAAAGCACACCTTTGGATCTGCAGAGCGCACCGATCTCCGGAATCGGCTGAACGGCGCCCATCTCATTGTTAGCAAACATAACGGATACGAGAGCAGTATCCTCTCTTATAGCATCCTCAACATCCCTGACGTCCACTATGCCATTCGCCTGAGGCTTCAGATATGTTACTTCAAAGCCTTCTTTCTCGAGCTTTGCCATAGTATGCAGTATTGCATGATGCTCTATATTGAGAGTTATGAGATGCTTCTTGCCCTTTCTGGAAAGACCCCTTGCCGCACTGAGCAGTGCCTGATTGTCTGCTTCAGAGCCTCCGGAAGTGAAGTAGATCTCATTAGGGTTCTTAGCATTGATGCATCCTGCAACGATAGCTCTGGCCTCATCAAGCACCTCCTGGGTGCGCTGACCGTCGCTGTGAAGGCTGTTAGGATTGCCGTTGTAATTATCAAGGCATTCTATCAGCTTGTCTCTCGCAGTCTTGCTAAGATAGGTTGTAGCTGCATTGTCCGCGTATACTTTCATCTTAATTATCCTCCGGATCTTTTATTTATCTGTTTCACAGTGATCACAGTATTCACCGAGCATCTTCTTGCGGTTGCCTGTGATAATGTCTTCAAGTGTGATTGCGCTGAGATACTGATCGATGACATAGTCAAGTCCTGCCCAGAGCGGGAGTGTACTGCAGGTTGCTGCCTTTTCGCACTGGACTCCATCCTGCATTATGCAGTTGACAGGCGCAAGCGTTCCTTCTGTCAGCAGAAGTATCTCGCTGATATTGTATTGTGACGGGTCTCTGGAAAGCATATATCCGCCGTTTTTGCCTCTCAGGCTCTTAAGCATCCCGCCCTTGTTGAGTATAGAAATAATACTCTCAAGGTATTTCATAGACAGGTGTTCTCTCTCTGCTATATCTGCAAGAGAAACATATCCTCCATCTGAAAGCTTTGCCAGATCTACCATTACTGTAAGGGCGTATCTGCCCTTGGTTGAAACCATCATATCAGATGCCCTCTCTTTCTTTTCTGTCAGTCTGAGCAAGACCTTATAGTCTCTTTCAGACCCAATAAATCCTACCACCAAGGTAGGAATAAGTCAATATGCATTTAAGTGTGCTATGAAAAAGCGTCAGTAATTCTAGAAAAAACATAATAAACACAGTTTTATCCCCATCTGTTTATTTACTGACCGAATGTCTTTACATATAATATATTTGGTGTAAATTGGGTGAAAATAAAACCGCATTTCCCTGTTAAGCCGCAAAAGCCCTTCTTAAGGAGTACAATATATGTCTATTTTTTATAGTGTGATAGCATTTCTCGGCGGACTTGCCATGTTTCTCTATGGTATGAGAGTAATGGGCGACGGACTCAAGAGTTCCTCCGGAGGTGCAATGAAAAGCGTGCTTGCGAAGGTGACCGGAAAGCCTGTCATGGGTTTCATACTCGGTATGCTCGTAGCATGCATCATCCAGAGTTCCACTGCTACTATTGTCATTACTGTAGGTCTTGTAGGCGCCGGTTTTCTTACTTTTCATCAGTCGGTAGGCATCGTCCTGGGCGCCAACGTAGGGACAGCGATAACCGCTCAGATCATCAGACTTATGGATGTCAGTTCCGGAATGGACAGCCCGCTCTATTTCTTCAAGGCTGATAATCTGGCTCCTCTTTCTCTGGTAATAGGCATTACCCTCATCATGTTTGTCGGAACCAGCAAATCCAGAAACGCGGGCAATATTGCCTGCGGATTCGGCATACTGTTCATGGGTCTTATTTACATGAGCGATGTAGTAGCACAATACGGAGAAGCAATGAGCGGACTGCTTACTGCTTTCCAGAATAACTACCCTCTCGGTTTCCTTGCTGGTGTTTTCGTAACATGTATAGTGCAGAGTTCTTCTGCAGTTATCGGCATAATTCAGTCGATTGCCAGCTCTATTGGGGTAACTTTCAATGCAGTATTCGCTGTGATCATTGGTGTCAATATCGGTGATTGCCTGACTACATACCTTGTGAGCCGCATTGGCGCAAAGCCTAACCAGAGAAGGACAGCTATGGTCCATGTGATATACAATGTTTTTGCTGCTATTCTCTGCATATTACTTGTTGTCATAGGCCGGTCGACAGGTATCATCAATGACAGTATCTGGACCATGACTCTCCATTCCGGCGGGGTCGCCAACATCCACGGCTGCTTCAGGCTCATCCCTGCGGTAGTTCTGCTTCCATTTACATCGCTATTTGAAAAGATCGCCTGCACCATCGTCAAAGATGAGCCGGTCAATGCCGAGGACCAGAACGCTATCGCTGCTCTTGACGCTCTTGATGAGCGTTTCTTTGACACACCGGCTATTGCGCTTGATCAGGTTGAAAGAGTCGTACTTGAGATGAGTGACATCGCTATCCATAACTTTGATGCATGTGTAAGGCAGATGTACGATTATGATCCGAAGCGTGTCCAGAGGATCAGTGAGCGTGAGGATCTGCTTGATAATATGACAGATGCTGCGAACAAATATATCGTTTCACTTTCCCCTCATGTACAGTCAGACAAGGATAACCGCCAGCAGAACGCTTTGCTCAAAGCTCTCATTTGCTATGAGCGTATCGGAGATCTTGCTGTCAGCATTTCTGATGAGGTCTCAGCGATACACGACAGCAACTATCAGTTCTCGGCCAATGCAATGGCAGAACTCCGGATCGCATTTGACGCTATATATGAGATCCTTGATCTGACCACAAGAGCCTACAAGACCGGCGACTCTGTTCTTGCAGCCAGAGTTGAGCCTCTTGAAGAGGTCATCGACGATCTTATTGAAGACATGAACGCAAGACATGTCTACAGGATGGTCAATCAGCTGTGCGATGCCGTAAACGGCATTTATTTCCAGGCAATACTGACTGATATCGAACACATCTCTGATAAATGCAGTGATATTGCAATATATATACTTGAAGGCACCAACAAGGACATATTCGGAAAAGAGCATTCATACGTCCATGAGCTGCATCATTCAAACAATCAGGAATACATGCAGGCATATCAGGAAGACTATGACAAATACTTCACCGCGCTCAATTCCGTCTCGATCACAGACCCTATTCCGGAACCCGAGCAGCCAGAAAAAAACGAAGAGCCGGAAAAGCACTTCCGGAGGATAAGGCGCGGGGATAAGAACAGATCCGCAAAATAAGAAACCGGCGGACAGTCATAACAGAGGCTGAATCAAAACAATAACCGCGCCCTGCACTCCTTTTGGCGGAATGCGGGGCGCGGTATTATTGTGCGGTAATGAACATTATGCAGGATGTACTATTGAGACTTGACCTGTTTCCAGTACTTGCTGTAGAGATCGGTCGTCTCGCTGTCGAGTGTTTTGAGAGATTCACACCTCTTCAGAGTTTCCTGAGACGGGAATATGGCTTCCTCTTGCAATGCTTCCTCGTCAATCAGCTCAAGCGCAGCTTTATTAGGTGTAGTGTAATACAGATAGTCGAAATTCTTAGCTGCGACTTCAGGCTTACACAGATAGTTGATCCATGCTTCAGCCTTGTCTTTGTTGATAGCGTCCTTAGGTATCACCCATGAATCAATGAAGAACTCTGAACCTTCTTCAGGCACCACGAACTCGACACTGTCATTCAGATCCTTGGTATACTGATATTCACCGTTCCAGACCACGCCTACTGCCGCGGAACCATCCGCAAGCAGATCTCTCGCCGAATCATTGGCATACTTATATACGAGAGGCTTTTGTTTTATCAGCTCGTCAGAAGCCGCTTTTATCTCACTCTCATCGGTGGAATTCATGGAATATCCGAGTTTCCTCAAAGCGATCATGAAGGCATCTCTGACGCTGTCAGGCATTACCATCTGATCTGCGAATTGCTCATCCCACAGATCATCCCACGAATCTATTACCGTATCTCCCACCATCTCAGTATTGTACAGGATTCCTGCTACGCCAACCTGATAAGGAACGGAATGTGCATGTCCGGAATCAAAGGAGTCTGTCTTCTCCAGATAGAAGTCATCTATATTCGATATCTCCGGAATATTGCTGTAATCAAGCTCAGCGAGCATGTCATTCTCAATCATGCGGCCGATCATGTAGTCAGAAGTACAGATGCAGTCATAGGTGGTCGCGTTGTTTTCCAGGACAGTATACATCTCTTCAGCGGTATCATAAGTATCAATGATGACGCGTATACCTGTCTCCTCTTCAAAATCTTCAGCGACCATCGGATCAAAGTAATCTCCGTAACTATAGACATATACTTCTCCGTTGACACCGCTTCTGCATCCTGGGAGAATCATAGAAGCTGTCAGAATAAAGGCAAGCAGCAGCGCAAATTTTGCCTGTCTCAAATGGGTCATATTCCCGCCCTCCTTGTTCAGTAAGATAAGTGATACGATTGTAACATATCCGGAGTAAAACAAAAACCCCGCATCACGGGGTTTGGATATGGAGGCGACACCCGGATTTGAACCGGGGATCAGAGTTTTGCAGACTCGTGCCTTACCACTTGGCTATGTCGCCGCATCATGAAATGCTTTGTTTAAACATCGATAAAGGGATTCATAGAATCCCTTTATCGTCTTGGCTAGGGTAGCAGGATTCGAACCTGCGAATGACGGAATCAGAATCCGTTGCCTTACCGCTTGGCTATACCCCATCAGCAATGCTATTGTAACACAATGCAGCCCATGTATCAAAGAAAAAATTTTGGGGTGGATGGTGGGATTCGAACCCACGAATACTGGAGCCACAACCCAGGGTCTTAACCACTTGACGACACCCACCGCAAAGAAAATGGCGACCGGGAACGGGCTCGAACCGTCGACCTCCAGCGTGACAGGCTGGCATTCTAACCAGCTGAACTACCCGGCCGCGTATGGTGGGCGCAATAGGGCTCGAACCTATGACCCCCTGCTTGTAAGGCAGGTGCTCTCCCAGCTGAGCTATGCGCCCTTATTGGTAGCGGCGACTGGACTTGAACCAGTGACCTTCCGGGTATGAACCGGACGCTATAGCCAGCTAAGCTACGCCGCCACGTTTGCACGGATTTATCGCGCTTGATTATATTAACAAAAAGAGTTATGCTTGTCAACAATTTATTATCAATATGTTATACTATTACGGTAGAAAAATACAGCACTCTGGAGGAACTATGGGACACCCGGATCCAATCGCATTTACAATAGCAGGAATAGAAATCAGATGGTATGGAATCCTGATCGCCGCAGCGATGCTGCTTGCGGTTCTGATATCTTCGAAGCGTGCGCCCGAGCATGGCATGCGTGACGAAGACGTGCTTGATATCGCTCTGTGGATGCTTCCGATAGGTGTCATCGGCGCAAGAGTATACTATGTCATCTTCAATCACAGCATGTATCATTCATTCGGAGAGATCATCAACATCCGAAACGGCGGACTTGCGATCCATGGCGGTCTGATATTCGGCATGATCACGGTCTTCGTCATCTGCCGCCGCAAAAAGATCAGCGCTCTGAATACACTCGATCTTTTCATCCCTACTGTTGCCCTTGCACAGTCAATCGGCAGATGGGGCAATTATTTCAACGGCGAAGCCCACGGCGGTCCAACGGATCTTCCATGGGGGATCGTTGTAGACGGAGTAAAAGTCCATCCTACATTCCTTTACGAATCTCTCTGGTGTCTGTTCCTCTTTTTCTTCCTGAGCTGGTGGGACAGAAACAGGCGTCAGGCTTACGGACAGACACTGGCTTTATACGGAATACTCTATTCAGTTGAGCGGTTCTTTGTTGAAGCACTCAGAACAGACAGTCTTATGATCGGTCCTTTCAAACAGGCTCAGGTGATCAGTATATGCGCTATCATAGCAAGTATCATCCTGTATGTGTACAGCCCGAGACGCTGGCGGATCAGTGAGAGTGGACCTGAATCCTGATAAGCCGCTCTTCTTGTCACTCCTGGAATAAAAAAACGACCCCGCAGCAGAAATGCGTTTGCGGGGTCGTATTGCGTTTCATATTATTTGTCGTGGTCGTTCATCCATTTGATGAGTTCTACGCAGTAGTCATCATGTCTGTCTACGAAGCAGGTATGTCTTGCTCTCTCCCAGAGGATCCACTTTGAACCCTTGATACCGTCGTGCATTGTCTTGGCAACAAGCGGTGAGCAAAGATCAGAAATACCGCTCATGATGAGTGAAGGCACTTCGATTTCTCCGAGTCTGTCTACATACTCAAAGTCCTTGAGGGTTCCTGTAGGAGCGAATTCATTAGGACCCCATCCATAGAGATAAGCTTCTCCGCCGGATTTCTTAGGTCTCTTGCAGCACTCCGGAGCATCCTCTCCGAGCCAGTAGTTGCAGTATCTGTCCATGTATTCCTGAACAGCGTTATCATAAGCCTCACCTGTGAAATCGCCTGTTTCAAGAGCATGGTTGATCGCATCCTGCATATCCTGCGGCATCATCTTGATCCTGCGGAGACCTTCTCTCTCCCACAGGCTGCTTGACGGATGTCCGCTGGAAATGATAAAGCTCTTAACACCATCAAGATGATCTTTGTAATCGATACCATAGCAGATCTGCATCATACCGCCCCAGGACTGTCCGATGATGTGGCATGTGTCAAGTCCGAGGTAGTCTCTCAGAGCAAAAAGCTCTTCCATCCAGACTTCTTTTGTCCACATTTCAGGATGTCCGTCAAGATAGGAGTTGCCGCAGCCGATCTGGTCGTACATTACGATCATACGCTGATCATCGTCAGCTACGTTATCAAGCACTTCATAATAATTATGTGTTGAACCCGGTCCGCCGTGGAGACAGATCAGAGGAGCCTTTCCGTTTCCCTTGTACTCTTCGCCAACGATTCTGTAATATGTCTGATAGCCCTTGAACGGCATATAGCCTTCAGTAATTTTAGCCATTTCTCTTTTCACCTTTCATAGTTATATTAAACTCTGAAGGCTGACAGACCATGTCTTATCAGCCTTCTTATTATAAAATGCGTGTGAAATTATTCTCCGTCAGGAACAACGATGATGTCATCCTTAGGATATACATTCAGTCTTTCACATCCATCCTCTGTGATGAGCACGATATCCTCGATACGAACGCCGATGCCTTCATCATAGATGTAGATTCCAGGCTCTACAGAGAAGCACTGACCTACTTCGATGATCTCGTCATTTACAAGTGATACGTCTCCTACTTCGTGATCCTCAAGACCGATTGAGTGACCTGTTCTGTGTGTGAAGTATTCACCGAATCCCTTTTCTGTGATGTAGTCTCTGCATGCCTTGTCTACATCGCTCATCTTGTTGCCAGGCTTAGCCATCTCGATACCTCTCTTGTTGGCCTCGAGAACAACGTTGTAGATTTCCTTCTGTCTCTCGCTTACTTCACCGATAAAGACTGTTCTTGTCATATCGGAAGCATAGTTCTTCCACATTCCGCCGATGTCGAGGATTACGCAGTCACCGTGCTTGCCCTTGCTGTCATCAGTAATGTGATGAGGATCTGCTGCGCCCTTAGCATAAGCTGTGATAGGATCGAATGAAGGACCGGAGAAGCCCTCTTCCTTGAGGAGTTCAAGACACTTAGCATTGAGTTCCTGCTCTGTGAGGCCTTTAACTACCCATGGGATCAGCTTATCCATTACCTTGTCGAGCTTTGCGCCGGACTCTCTCATAGCCTGCTTCTCGCCCTCGTCCTTGATCTGACGAACTTTATCTACAATAATGGAACCATTTCTGTATTCACTTCCGCCGCCAAGCTCCTGAAGTCTGAGGAGGAACTTTGCCGGCCAGTTCTTATCTACTCCGATAGGAGAATTCTTGTCAACGAACTGTGCAAGTACTTCGCATCCATCTTCAACATCATCATAATAAGTGATAGGAACACCGAGATCCTCTGTCTGAGGGAAGAGCTTGTTGATGACAAAATGATCATCATCGTTCAGATTGATGTACAGAGCGTGGAATCTCTCGCCAGGAAGGATCCACTTTCCTGTCAGATAGAAGATAGCTACAGGGTCTGAAATGACCATCTGCGGCATTCCCTGCTCCTGCATTTTAGCTTTGATTCTGTTCAGCTTACCTTTGTCCATTTTTATACCTCTTTAGATAATACTAAAATGAAATAATAAATTTGTAATTATTGAACCGCGGTATAACCTGCAGTATTAACAAATAAATTATAGACCTATAGGGCCATAATGTCACCCTTTATTTTGATATTTTTCTGACAAAATCAGAAGGACGGGTCACTTGTCTTATCCCGTCCTTCCAGTTTTTTAATTCTGTTTTTTCAGTCCCATAATCATCATCGGGAACATCTTCCTGCTGTACTCTCCGAGGTGATAACGGCCGTTATTCATGCACCAGTCAGTTACAAGTGCCCTTTCCTCAAGGCTGTAATACTTCACTGCCTCAGAGACAGTCAGTTCATCGGTGAGTTCGCCCTTCTTCATTCCGTCCTCAATGATCTGTTCCAGAAGCCTGAAGTAAAACCGGTTTCTGTCCAGAAGGCTTGAAGAGTGGTCTTTTATGATCTGTGTAGAATACAGATATCCAAGCAGTCTGTAATCAATATTGTCATTGATGAATGAATGAACTTTGTAATTGAGCATCACCAGCTTATCGAAGGAGGTCATCTCATCATCAAGCTCCGCCGAAAGCCTTTCGTATTCAGCGTCAAAGATGTCTGATAAAGTATCCAGCATGTTATCTTTGCTTCTGAAATAGTAGTAAAAAGTACCTTTTGATATGCCTGCTTCGCGGATAATATCGTTGATAGTCGTCTCTCCGAATCCTTTATCATGGAACAGTTTCCAGGATGTTTCTACGATCCTTGATCTTATATCTGATGCCATTTTCTTTCCTCTCTCTTTCCCCCGTCTGCACCGGATCTATATAGATCTTGTATATTCCCTGAGCCAGCGGTTTTCCTCTTCCGTCATGTATGGCGACAGTTTTTCATAGCATTCTGCATGATAATTGTTGAGCCATTCTCTCTCTGATCTGGTGAGTTCCTCAGGGTCGATCGCATCCAGATCTATAGGAACGAAGTTAAGCGTTTCGAAGTGCATGAACTGTCCGTATTTGTTCTTTTCACCCTTAACAGTGACAACATTGTTTTCAATACGGATGCCGAACTCGCCCTCTTCATAGATTCCCGGTTCGATCGTTACACACATTCCTTCCTCGAACTGATGATGTTCATTCTTGGATGGAACAATATACCATCTGAAACCTGTAGGAGGTTCATGGATGCTTCCGAGATATCCGAAGCCGTGACCGGTCCCGCACTGGAAATCCTTATTGAGATCCCACACAGGCTGACGGCAAAGCACATCCAGCGACCATCCGTGGTTGCCGTAAAGGAAGTTAGCAGCGCTCAGATGCTGCATAGCGCGGAAAACAGCCGTATAGTATTTTTTCATCTCAGGATCAATGTGACCGAGCACAGTGGTCCTTGTGATATCAGTCGATCCCTCATAGTATCCGCCGCCAGTATCAGAAAGAAGCATTTCTCCTTCCTTCAGTACTACATCGGTCTCAGGACTCGGTGAATAATGCATCATAGCGGCATGAGCGCCGAACGCCTGAAGCGGCTCAAATGAGTCTCTTATGTATCCTTCCTGCTCCTGACGCAGAGAAGTGAGCTTGTCAGATGCGGAAAGCTCGGTTATCTCTGTCTTGTCATAATTGTTCTTGACCCAGTATATGAACTTGGTCAGAGCAATGCTGTCTTTGAGTTCTGCGTTCCTGATGTTCTCGATCTCTACAGGATTCTTCATAGCTTTCATCAGGATCGTCGGATTCTGAGCTTCTACGACCTTACACGGAAGGCTCTTGTAAAGCGCGTAATTCATCTTCATCGGATCAATGAGGACTGTCTCATCCGCGCTGATCATAGTTGCATCCTCATAGATCTGATTGTAAGGATGGATGACCACTCTGTCTTCCGCAAAGTGCGCTCTGATCTCGTCGTTCAGCTTGCTTTCGTCTATATACAGATCCACATGGTCTTTCCATACTGCGGCATACGAGAGAACGAGCGGGAAGAAATCGATATCATCTCCGCGGAAGTTCAGGAGCCAGCAAACATCATCGAGCGAAGCAATGATATGGACAGTAGCGCCATACTCATCCATTTTGTCTCTTACTCTCTGAAGCTTATGCGCAGTGCTCTCGCCTGTCCACTTCTCATCAAGATAGAAACATGGCTTTCCGGAAAGTGCCGGGCGGTCTTCCCATACTTCGTCGACCAGATCGACCATATACTCGATCTCTATACCCTTTGCTCCGAGAACTTCCTCATACTCCTGGCCTTCTCCCATGGAAAGCACTCTTCCGTCAAATGCTACCTTGCCTCCGGAAGGGATCACGTCTGCAAGCCATTCCGTCGTAGAAGGTGTATCATCGACGAACATCTTCATCAGATGAACTCCGCTGCCCTCCAGTTCATGATTAGCCTGAGTAAAATATCTTCCGTCGGTCCACAGTCCCCCGTCATCCATGGAGATTGCGGCCGTACCGTATGATCCGGTAAATCCGGTGATGAAAGCTCTCGCTTTGAAATGCTCCCCGACATATTCACTCTGGTGAAAATCGGCGGTAGGTACAACATAAGCATCAATGCCATGCTGCGCCATAAGATTTCTGAGTTTTTTGATCCGTGTGGCAACTTCTGTCATTGTTGTATATCCTCCGTTAAAGAATTCTTAAAGTCTATAATCAATTTTATACCACAGTACAAAAGAGTCAAGGACCTCGCTTACAAAAGTAGGCAAAAAAATAAAACAAAAGAGACTGCGGGGGTAGCAGTCTCTTTTAAAAAGGGTATTGGGACTAGAGATTAGAAATCACTTTCGTGACTCCTTGATGAAATTATAAGGTCGAGCGGTCATTTTTTCAACAAAAAATACGTAAAAAAACATGATTCCCCTTTTCAATACAAGATCAGAGGAATCATGTGTCGTTATTGAATAATTATTTATCCTATTATAAATAACATCTATACATTGAAGAGGAAATGAACGACATCTCCGTCTTTCATCTCATAATCCTTCCCTTCTGACCTGAGCCAGCCGCGCTCTTTTGCTGTACTGAGATGACCTTCACATTCCATCAATTTGTCATATGCAATAGTCTCAGCTCTGATAAAGCCCTTTTCGAAATCGGTATGGATCTTTCCTGCAGCCTGAGGTGCCAGCGTTCCGCGCTTGATCGTCCAGGCTCTTGTCTCATCTTCACCGGTAGTGAGGAAGGAGATAAGGTCAAGAAGCGCATAGGAAGACCGGATCAGTTTGTCAAGACCCGACTCTGTTATGCCCATATCCTCCAGGAACATCTCGCGTTCTTCGTCTTCGAGTTCGGCAAGTTCTGCTTCGATCTTAGCGCAGATCACAACGACTTCCGAGCCTTCAGCGGCTGCAAATTCCTTTACGGCTTTTACATATTCATTATCATCATCCGCGATATCATCTTCCGAAACGTTAGCCGCGTAGATAACAGGTTTATATGTAAGAAGATCAAGAGTCCTGATGAAGTCTGCCTGATCATCTTCAAGCTCCATGCTGCGCGCTGTATTGCCTGCTGCCAGATGGTCATATACAGCTTTGAGAAGTTCAAGGTCCCCGCGGGCTGATTTGTCAGCTTTAGCCTGTTTTTCTGTCTTGGCTATCCTGCGCTCAAGCACCTCCATGTCAGCGATTATGAGTTCCATATTGATCGTCTCGATATCACCGACAGGATCCACTTTGCCGTCAACGTGTACAACATTAGGATCGTCAAAGCATCTTACAACATGGACTATGGCTTCGACCTCACGGATATGTCCGAGAAATTTGTTTCCCAGTCCCTCGCCTCTGGAGGCGCCCTTGACCAATCCTGCAATATCACTGAATTCTATTGTTGTATAGATAGTTCTTTTGGATTTATAAATCCGGGAAAGTGTACTTACACGCTCATCCGGAACAGTTACGACACCCACATTAGGCTCGATCGTGCAGAACGGATAATTGGCGGCCTCTGCGCCAGCTTTGGTAATCGCGTTGAAAAGCGTGCTTTTGCCTACATTAGGCAGACCTACGATTCCTAACTTCATATTGATGTTTTCTCCTTGCCTTATTGATTAGCTCAAAGTACATGATACCACAATAAGCCATTTATATCATTAAAGATATTGTGCGGAAGTCTCAAAAATGATAGCGTTTTGTCATGAAGACTTTTACACGAGACTACAGAATAACAGGCGGGTATCCCTCTTCATTCACAGAATACTTCGGAGATATGCGGCCTTGTATACTTGACATAGAAGCAACGGGGCTCGACCCTGCGAAATGCCGGGTATGTCTTGCCGCGCTGCTCGTTTCTACAGAATCAGGAGTGAGGATAACGCAGTTTCTTGCGGAAAATCATTATGAAGAGCATCTTGTCCTCGATGCCGTCATGGACTTTCTTGAAAAAGAAGGCGTCGGTTATCTGATCACTTATAACGGCCGGGCATATGATATTCCTTTCATCAACAAAAGGCTCGAGATGAATTATTCAGACAGACATATAGATCTGTATGATTTCGATCTGTACAGGTTCCTTCAGAAAGGGACTGATCTTAAGAACAGGATCGGCTCTATGAAGCAGATGGCTGTCGAAGATCATTACGGGATCTTTTCTGACAGGAAGGATACGATTACCGGGCGGGAATCCGTCACACTTTTCAACGAATACTCACTGACCGGAAATACGACCATTGAAAAAGTGATTCTCACTCATAACAGAGAAGATGTTCTTCAGCTTCACAGGCTGATGTTTCTTTCCCTTGGAGAGCCTGAAGATTTTGATGCAGCGATCGCTGCCTGCGGTTTTCCGGCGGCAGATGGAAGACTTTCTGTGAGGCCGTATATCAGCAGACAGAACAAGTGCCTCAGAATTTGCGGAGAGCAGCTCAGAGATCCGTTTTCAGCTGCCGTTTTCTCAGATGCAGACAACCCTCTTACTGCAGCATTCAGCCGCAGCACGGCTTCTTTTGAGATCACAGTGCCCGCGGAAAGACTTGACGATAATTACTATATCGACATTTACAGACTGGGCATCGAAATCCAGGATCCGGACTGCATAAACGGCTATCTCATACTCAGTCCGCGTACGGTCAACCTCATATCTGCACTTATTACTGAGAAGGTCCTTCAGGATCTGTCACTCAGCTGTACTGATACAGATCATTGATGTTATGTCCAGCCCTCTGCATCCCGCAAAAGTATTTCATACAGAGTGCATATATTCAGTATTTTATGGTAGAATAACCGTTGTAACATATTACAGAAGACAGTTTCCGGTATAACAGATGAAAACACTCAACATCAAGGCAGACAGAAAAAACCTGCACCGCGTTCTGGCTTTTATAGACAGAGAGTTGTTTAATGCCGGCTGCAGGATGAAGACAAAAATTCAAATCGATATTGCTGCAGAGGAACTGTTCACGAACATCGCGGCATATGCCTATGAGGACGGTCCGGGGGATGTATATATTGATATAGATATCAATGGAGATCCTGCTTCTGCAGAAATCACTTTTTCGGATTCCGGAAAGCCATTCGATCCATTTTCAAATGAAGACCCCGATATCACTCTTAATGCTGAAGAGCGCAGTGTGGGCGGTCTGGGGGTTTATATGGTCAAGAAAACGATGGACGAAGTACATTATGAGTATTCAGACGGTATGAATCATACTACGATTCGCAAAATGATCTGAACAGATGCATCTGTATCCTGCATTTTAAGAAAGGAACGAACACCTATGCTGAACATTACCAAAACACGTGATGGCAAGAAATTACTTGTAGCTCTTGAAGGAAGGCTTGATACCAATACTGCCCCTGAACTCGAAGAGTCGCTTAGCGATGAGCTTGATGATATCACTGAGCTTGTAATCGATTTAAAGGATCTTGAGTATATTTCTTCCGCCGGACTGAGAGTCCTTCTCGCCTGCCAGAAGAAAATGATGAAACAGGGTAAGATGACCGTATGTAATCCTAATGATGTCATTACTGAGATTTTTGAGGTAACAGGTTTCAGTGAGATTCTTGATATTAAGTAACTGACCAGCATAGTTTTACTCATAATACTGCAACATAAAAGAAGGCATTTCTGCCTTCTTTTTGCGTGACTTATTGTACTGTCACATCTTATTCCATGCTTCTGATATCGGAGAATCCTCTTCCGACTCCCCATACAGAATTTACACCGATGACAGCGACAAAGGACTTCGGATCGTTTTTGGCGAGATGTCTTTTTATCAGAAAACTCTCACGCGGTGAGCAGAGGATCTTGAGCTGCTTTCTCTTGTCTCCGGTGTATTCTCCGGTTACCTCAACGCTGGAGACACCCCTTCCGAGTTCTTCCATGATATATTTAGTCAGAGCATCAGGATCTCCCGGAATAATATCAAGTTCAACGATTTTTGTAGAAAGACCGAACATGACAGCCTCTCCTACTTTCATCGAAACATAGATCGTAATTACAGCGTAAAGAGCTATGTTCAGTCCGAGAATGATCGCGCTGGCGATAACGATGAGTGTATTGATCGTAAAAGTTATGTCATTGATGCCAAGGTGCGGGAAGCGCTTGTATTTCAACACCTTTGCGATCGAATCTGTACCGCCGGAAGAAAAACCTGCCTTGAATGTAAGACCATTGGAAACGCCGAGGATCACGCCGGTGAACACAGCAGCAAGCAGCTTGTCTTCAGTCAGGAACTGATAGCCTGAAAACTGAAGAAGCATCATTATGGTAGGATATGAAATTGTCATAAGGATGATTTTTTTCAGCTCATTGAATCCCAGTGTGATCCATACGATCAGGGCGACCAGAATGGCAAAGCAATAATAGATCAGCGAGTAGTTCCATCCGGTCAGACTCTGAACGAGCTTAGCCAGACCTGTGATGCCGCCGAATGTCAGTCCGTTAGGAAGCATCACGCACACAGTCGCAAAAGATCCTATAAAAGCAGCTGTCAGAGCCATCAGGATCTCTCTGATCTTCATTTCAACT
>ONHU01000088.1 GCA_900317675.1 uncultured Eubacteriales bacterium | reverse complement strand
CTCAAGATCGCGATGCTCAAAAAAGAACGCGGACAGAAGTGGTACTGATGCGCGCAGCTCGCTTCCTGTACAGATAGAATAAAAACGGCATTCTGACAAGCTTTTCTGAATGTATGCTTGTCAGATGCCTTTTTTATTGCTGATTTTGCAGGCGCATCTTTTTTAATGTGACGCAGATAACCATCCCCCAATGTCATTCCCGTTATGCTATAATGAGTCCATGTTTACGCACTTACATGTCCATACAGAATACAGCCTGCTCGACGGGATGAGCAGGATATCTGAGCTGCCGCAGTACATCAGGGATCTCGGGATGGATTCCTGCGCGATCACTGACCACGGCGCTATGTTTGGTGTGGTCGATTTCTACAAGTCGTGCAAAAAAGCAGGGATCAAACCGATCATAGGCTGCGAGGTCTATACTGCAGCGAGGACGATGTATGACAAGGAGGCCGGAAAAGACAGGTATTCCGGCCATCTGATACTTCTTGCTGAGACGCAGACCGGATACAGCAATCTGGTCAGGATCGTATCAAGAAGCTACGTGGACGGTTTTTATTTCAAACCGCGGGTAGACAAGAATCTGCTCAGACAATACAGCGAGGGCCTGATCTGTCTTTCGGGCTGCCTTGCAGGCAACACACAGCGTCTGCTGCTCAACAATGACTATGAAGGAGCCAGAAAAGAAGCTCTTGAACTTCAGTCGATATTCGGGGAAAACAATTTCTTCCTTGAGCTACAGAACCATGGGCTCGAAGAAGACAGAAAGGTCATAGAGGGACTCAGGAGACTGTCGGCTGATACAGGCATACCGCTTGTTGCTACCAACGACGCACATTACATAAGACGGGAGGATGCAACGGCGCAGGATGTCCTGATGTGCATCCAGACCCAGACTAATATCAATGATGAGAACCGTATGAAGTTTGAAAACGACGAGTTCTACATCAAAAGCGAAGAAGAGATGCTCTCGCTTTTCCCGGATCTGCCTGAAGCAGTGGAGCGGACTCATGAGATAGCAGAGCGCTGTAATGTTGAATTCACTTTCGGGGACTATCATCTGCCGGAATACGTACCGCCTGATGGAGTTTCCTGCGATGAATATCTGCGCAGCCTGTGCTATCAGGGACTGGAGCGCCGCTATGGCAAGGATGCGATGGAGGTTTCATCGGAATACAGGAAGAGACTCGAGACAGAGCTTTCTGTCATTGAGAACATGGGATATGTGGAGTATTTCCTGATCGTCTGGGATTTCATCCATTACGCGAAGTCACACGGCATAGCGGTCGGACCGGGCAGAGGTTCTGCTGCCGGCAGTATCGTAGCATACAGCCTGGATATAACCGAGATCGATCCGATCAGGTACAATCTTATCTTTGAGCGATTCCTCAATCCTGAAAGAGTAAGCATGCCGGATATCGACGTCGATTTCTGTATTGAAAGACGTCAGGAAGTCATCGATTACGTCACTCGCAAATACGGCAGAGACAAGGTCTCCCAGATCATCACTTTCGGTACGCTTAAAGCAAAGGCTGCCGTCCGCGACGTAGCCCGCGCGCTTGACGCGACTTATGCAGAGGGTGATGAGATAGCTAAGGCCATACCTAACGAACTTGGCATTACGATAGCTAAGGCGCTCGAGGTCAACCCTGATCTCAGAAAACGCTATGAAAATGAGCCGTTGGTAAAACAGGTGCTTGATCTGTCAATGGCGCTGGAAGGACTTCCGAGACACGCTTCCACGCATGCGGCAGGCATAGTGATCTCAAGACTTCCTCTGGATGAGTATGTTCCCCTTTATTCATCAGATAAAGGCATTTCGACCCAGTTCAACATGACTACGATCGAGGAACTCGGTCTGCTCAAGATGGATTTCCTCGGACTGAGAAACCTGACGGTCATCCGGGATGCTCTCAGGATGATAGAAGAAAACCACGGAGTGACCATAGACTGGGCCGGTATGGGGTATGATGATCCGGAAGTTTACAGGCTGATAGCAGACGGCAACACAAAAGGAGTTTTTCAGCTCGAGAGCGGAGGCATGACAGATTTCATGAAGAATCTCCGCCCGACGTGTTTTGAGGATATCGTCGCGGGAATCGCCCTGTACAGACCGGGACCGATGGATTCCATACCAAAATATATAGAAAACAAAAAGCATCCCGGCAATATCAGATATGTAGATCCTCATCTCAGGCCGATACTCGATGTCACCTACGGCTGCCTGATTTACCAGGAGCAGGTCATGCAGATTGTCAGAGACCTCGGAGGCTATTCTTTCGGGCGCTCCGATCTGGTGCGGCGTGCCATGAGCAAAAAGAAAATGTCGGTCATGCTCGAGGAAAAAGAGTACTTCATAAAAGGCAAGACTGCTGAAGACGGAACCGTAGAGATCGCCGGCTGTGAGCGTAACGGTGTGCCTGCGTCAGCGGCAGAAACGATCTTTGAAGACATGGTAAGCTTTGCTTCGTATGCTTTCAATAAGTCGCATGCCGCAGCGTACGCGGTCCTTTCGTATGAAACCGCTTACCTGAAGTGCCATTATCCTACAGAGTTCATGGCGGCGCTCATGAGCAGTATGGCAGGGGATGCAAAGCATACCGCTGACTATGTAAGGAACTGCAGAGAGATGGGCATTGAGCTGCTTGCCCCTTCGGTCGTGTACAGCGGACGCAATTTCACCGCGCGTGACGGCAAGATAAGATTCGGACTTTTAAGCGTCAAAAATGTCGGAACAGGAATCATTGACGCGATCATAAGAGGACGGGACGAGGCTGCCGGGACCTCGGATATATATGAATTCATCAGCGCCATAGATGCCGGGGAGCTCAACCGCAAAGCGATAGAGTCGCTGATACAGGCGGGCGCATTCGATGATATCAACAAAAACAGGGCGGTCATGATGGCTGTGTGCGATGACGCAGTCCAGAGGGCGCAGAAGAAAGCCAGAAGCGGAGGCCGTGCCCAGATCAGTCTTTTCCAGCTCGATGATTTTTCAGATGAGGTGATTTCTTCACCTCCGCTCCCTAAAGTCGCAGACTTTCCGCCTGATACAAAGCTCATGATGGAAAAGGAGATGCTCGGCGTCTACCTTTCAGGACATCCGCTTGATGAATACGAAACGCTGATCAGAGAGAACACTACTGCAAGCACAGCTGATCTTACATCCGGAGGCGAGGAGTTCACTTCCGGACGCGATGACGGCGACAGCATGGTCATCAACACCTCGAAGTACAGTGACGGTGATTTTGTCATTCTGGCCGGGATGCTGAGCGGTGTCAGGACCATGATAACCCGCAGATCTCAGGAGATGGCCAGACTGAGTCTTGAAGACTTTGACGGTATCATCGACGCGATCGCTTTCCCTAAGGTGTTCGAGAAAAAGCGTAATATCATACGTAATGATCAGATCGTGGGTCTGTCCGGAAGAGTCAGTTTCAAAGACGAGAGCGACGCGGAGATACTGATCGAGGATATCGTTCCGATAGAGGAGATCAGATCGCTTGCAGTGAGCAGAAGAGGCAGACGAACCGAGAGAGATCCGGTCAAACTGAGAGTAAGCACAGAAGTGCTCGCAAAATACCGTGATGTCAGGACTTTGCTTTTCCATCTGACAGATGCTATGAGTCTGTATCCCGGAGACCGCGAAGTGCTTGTATATCTGCCGGGGCAGAAGCCGGTACGATGCAGCGGAAGCAGGATAGAGCTGACAGATAAAGCAAGAGACAGATTCATCAGGATACTCGGAGCAGAGAACGTCAAAGGATAGGAAGAAAAAAAGGTAACGGGAATATGAGCAAAGCAATCGTGATCTATACTTCAAAGAGAGGCAGCACCAGACAGTACGCTGAGTGGATCGCAGAAGATCTTGAGTGTGAGGCTGTGTCTTTTGATGATCCGCGCGTCAAAGATATCAATCTGTATCTGTATGACTGTATCATATACGGCGGCTGGATCCGAGGCAGCGGGATCGTGGATTTTGACAAGTTCGGAAAAATGCTGGACCGTGAGCTTATGCAGAGACTGATCGTCTTTGGGGTAGGTATGGCAGATGAGACAGCCGACAATTACGCTCAGGTCTGGGGGTACAGCATCGGCAAGCTTGATCCTAAGAACGAAAACAGGACCATCCTGTATATCCTCGGCGGCAGATATGACCCTGAAAACGTAAAGGGGATGGACCGTTTTCTGATGAAGATCATGCGTACTGTCCTTATTTCCGGAAGCACTCCGGAGGCAAAAGGCCGCGCTAATTTCATGAAAGATCGTATTGATAACGGCATCGACATGGTCTACAGAGACAACATCATCTCTCTGGTCAAAGATGCCCGCCGCAAGCTGCAGTGAGACTGCTGCCTGATCAGCATAGCGGGAGCAATCAATAATAAAACAGCGCTCGATGAGCGCTGCTTTTAATTGATATTACTTTTTGTGAACCGGATCCACTCAGAAGCATCGGCACTTTCAGGCTACATATTGATTCTCAGGTATACCAGGAACAGCGCGAATGAGATCCACATTACAGGCTTGATCTCCTTTGCTCCGCCTTCGAGAACCTTGAGGATGACATATGAGAGAATACCGAACATGATACCATTCGCTATGGATGATGTGAACGGCATCATGATGATCGCGAAGAATGCAGAAATGATGTCAGACATCGGAGCATCTTCGAATTTAACATTTTTGATCTGCGACATCATCAGATATCCTACATATACCAGGGCAGGTGTTGTAGCAAATCCCGGGATCGAGATGAACAGAGGCGATAAGAACAGGGAGATGAGGAACAGCACACCGGAAGTGGCTGAGGTAAGTCCTGTCTTGCCGCCGACAGCTGCACCGGCTGAAGATTCTACAAATGATGTAACGGTAGATGTACCGAGGCAGGCGCCGATGACGGTTCCGATAGCATCGGAAAGCAGAGCAGGTTTGACCTGCGGAAGCTTGCCCTCTTCATCAAGAAGTCCCGCGCTTTCAGCAACACCGATCAGAGTACCTACGGTATCAAACATATCCGCGTACAGGAAAGTGAATATGATTACCAGGAACTTGAGCAGATTCTGGCTGATCCACTTGAAATCAAATGAGAAGAAGTATTCCATTTTGACACCGCTGAACGCGAGGTTAGGATATACGCTGTACACACCGTTAGCAGGGTCAGGAACATACCAGCCTATAGCCTCGGCTATAACGCCAAGCAGCCATGTGATCAGGATCCCGTAGAAGATCGCTCCTTTCAGGCCCTTGTGCGACAGGAATGCGATCACGATTACACCGAGGAGAGAAAGTGCTACAGCAGCATGCCCCGGATTACCGAATGCGATTCCGTCTTCTGTTGTGACCGTTACAGCACCGGAGTTCTTGAGGCCTACGATCGCGATGAAGAGTCCGATACCTACGGAGATCGCGGATTTCAGATTCATAGGGATATCATTTACAAGCGATTCTCTGAAATTGGTAAAAGACAGAAGAATGAAAATGATACCTTCGCAGAATACAGCGGCAAGAGCGACTTCCCACGGATGCTCCGTTCCGACCATAGGACAGACTGTGTAAGCAAAGTATGCATTGAGTCCCATTCCTGATGCCAGGGCGACCGGATAGTTAGCGAAAAATGCCATACACAGGGTAGCAAGACCTGCTGAGATCGCAGTGGCAGTAAATACTGATGCCGAGTCCATTCCGGAAGCTGAAAGAATAGCAGGGTTGACAGCCAGGATATAGGCCATCGCAAGGAACGTAGTAGCGCCTGCTATGACTTCAGTCTTCACATCAGTGTTGTGTTCCTGAAGTTTGAAATATTTTTCTAACATTGAAACATCCTCTCCTTTCCCATATAAAATAAGGTGTGCAAATATCCCCCCCATAGAAAATGAAGTGAACTTCATTCAGAGATAAACATAAGAATTAATTTGCTTGCAATTGAATACCTGCATTTATTATAGTATTTTTTTATATTCAGTGAAACAAATTAATTATTGTATAAAAAGGTAATAGAATCTCTGAAAATCCTGCGCAGAATCCGAAAGAAAAAACAGCCGGAAAAATGAAGAATCTGCTTGAAATAGCTGGTTCTGATACGTATAATATACAAGTGCGCGCTATGCGTACCTATCAATATCTGTCACACTGTGGTCAGCCGCGGTGCCCTTGCAGTCAGCGGGGTTGAAGGCGTGAAGTCAATGAAACAGCTGCTCGAAGCAGGCGTCCACTTTGGACATCAGACAAGAAGATGGAACCCTAAGATGGCTCCTTACATCTTCACAGAGAGAAACGGAATCTATATCATCGATCTTCAGCAGACACTCGGTCTGATTGATCAGGCATATGATTTCATGAGAGAAGTAGGAGCAAGCGGCAAGCCGGTACTCTTCGTAGGAACCAAGAAGCAGGCTCAGGCTGCTATCAGAGATGAGGCAGAGAGATGCGGAATGTTCTTCGTAAACGAGAGATGGCTCGGCGGAATGCTCACCAACCACAAGACTATCAGCAAGAGAATCGAGAGACTCGCTGAGATCAGAGAGATGCAGGAAGACGGCACAATCAACAAGTATGCCAAGAAGGAAGCTCTCAAGATGATCGCAGAAGCAGACAAGCTCGAGAAATATCTCGGCGGCATCAAGAGCATGAAGGGAATGCCTGGCGCTCTGTTCGTCGTAGACCCTAAGAAAGAAAGAATCGCTGTAAAGGAAGCTAAGATCCTCGGTATCCCTGTAGTAGGTATAGTAGATACTAACTGTGACCCTGATGATGTTGACTTTGTCATCCCTGCAAACGATGACGCTATCAGAGCGGTCAAGCTGATCACAAGCACAATGGCTGACGCTATCATCGAGGCTAAGCAGGGCGAGAGCTTTGCAGACGCACCGGAAGCTGCTCCTGCAGAGGAAGCTGCTGAAGAGGCTGAGGCAGAGGACGAAGAATAATATAAGCTTTACGCATGATGCCCCTTTATTATCAGAAGGGGCGTCGGCATGGTCATATTTAAGGAGGAAAACATGGCTGTAACAGCAAAGATGGTGAAAGAGCTGCGCGACATGACCAGCGCAGGTATGATGGACTGCAAGAAGGCTCTGGTTGAAGCTGATGGAGATATGGACAGAGCTGTA
>ONHU01000037.1 GCA_900317675.1 uncultured Eubacteriales bacterium | reverse complement strand
ATAGACTTTGACTGATTCACTGAGTCCGGCAGCCTCACACGCGACTGAACCTGTCCCGCTTCCGACATCGTACAGAACAGATCCGCGGATAAGACCGAGCCTCAGGACACTCAGATGTCTGATTGATTCCCTGGTCATAGGAACTTTGGAACGGATGAAACTGCTGTCCGTAAAGACCGGCACAAGCGGCCTGTCAGCAGGATCCGGATTAAAGATCAGAGCTGTGTAAAGACCGGGTTCAAAGACATTTTTACACTCCTCCGTCGTCAGCTTATATATCTTTTCTTCCGGATATGAGAGTTCATAGCCCAGCATAACTTCAGTGTTAGATAAACAATTATCGTCAAGCAGCTGTCCTATCAGCCTTACGTCTTTATCTCCCGAAAGGATCACGAAAGTCTTGGCGCTTCTCTTGACTGTGCTTATAAAATCAGCCAAAGCTATGCGGTCACCTGATCTCCCGTGAAGGCTGACAATACCTGCATCTGTATAATCTGTCCCGCATGCAGAAGCGAAATATGCGATCGACGAGACACCCGGGAGTGTTTCGATCTCATACTCATATCCTTTTTCTTCAAGCCACGAAGACAGACCTTTTCTCATACGAAGCGCACCGCTTGAAAAGCCTGTATCTCCGGAAAACAGTACAGCGATCCGTTCCGGTCTCTCATTCTCTATCACAGGAATGATATCTTCCGGACGATAGTAAGGATATATCTTCCGGCCTTCATAAGGCTTTACCATACGGCTGGCTCCGAAGATGATCTCCGCTTTTCTTACTGCTTCGGAAGACGCGAAAGTCATATATTTCCCGTCCCCCGGTCCTGTGGCGACAAGATCGGCGTGTAAAAATCTGCGTTCTCCCGCATACTGACCATAGTATATGTTGACTGCTTCTTCTACAGTGATTCCGGCCTCCTGCTGAGGTCTCCCGATCATATATACAGATGCTCCGGCATCGGAAGCGGCGCGCAGTTTTTCAGGAAGTCCCCCGGCCCTGCCGCTTGACTTGGTCACCATTATTCTGACGGCAAACTGTCTCATCACAGCAGAGTTGAGTTCAGTTGAAAAAGGCCCTTGCATCGCTATGATATGTCTTCCGGTAATGCCAGCTTCCACGCAAAGCCTGATGCTTTCTTCAGACGGAAGCACTCTGACAAAAAGTCTGTCTCTCAGGGCTTCTTTTTTAGAATAGATGGCGAGATCTTTGCTTCCGGTAGTCAGGAGAATATTGCCTTCGGTTTCTGCAAGCGCCTCAGCGCAGCTTTCAGCGTTATCAAAATATCTGATTCTGTCAGGATCATCAGCCGATATCTCAGGTCTGTATATGCGTACATATTCTGTTCCGGTCTCTTCGCAGGCTGCGGATATGTTGGCTGATACGATATCTGCATAAGGATGAGTAGCATCGAATACGATGCTGCATTCATTGCTGATCAGTTCTTTCATTGCTGCCTTATCAAGACGGCCTTCGCGTATATCAGCAAAACTGTCACGGTGCATCACAAGTCTGCCGTATTCTGTAGCTACGCATACGATATGGCTTATGTGTTTTGCCGACAGTGCTTCAGAAAGAGCTCTGCCTTCGGTTGTTCCGGAAAAAATAACAGGTTTCATATCTTAAATGTCTATATTATGTATCCTCTCGGTGTAACAAGTCTGTCACCAATGATACGGCTTTTGGAATTACCGATAAAAACAGTTGTGAACATGTCCACTGAGGTGTCTCTGAGTTCAGCCAGTGAGCATACGGTATGTTCTGTTCCCTCTCTGCCGATGTTTCTTACATATCCGCAGGCTCTGTCAGGTGAAACTGTTTCAAGAAGTATGTCGCAGGCTTTCTGCAGGTAATCATGCCTCTTGCGGCTGGAAGGATTGTAGATCGCAATGGCAAAATCGCCTTCTGCCGCTGCTCTTAATCTCTTTTCGATCAGTTCCCAGGGCGTCAGCAGATCAGACAGGCTTATGACGCAGAAGTCATGATTCAGAGGCGCGCCCAGTACTGCCGCTCCGCTCGAAGCTGCTGTGATGCCCGGTATGATCTCGATCTGATCAGTCATACCGTATTCTTCCGCTAGTTCTATCATCAGTGAAGCCATTCCGTAGATCCCGGCATCGCCGCTGCAAATCATTGCGGTTTTCCTGCCGGAGCTGGCCTTTTCAAGACACATACGGCATCTCTCAACTTCCTGTTTCATCGGAGTTGAGAGAAGTTCCTTACCGGAAAACCTCTCGCCGAGAAGCTCCAGATAGACAGTATAACCGATGATGACATCTGCCTCGTCGAGCGCTGCGAGCGCCTGCTCTGTCATCATCTCATGCTCTCCGGGACCCATTCCCACTACTTTAATCCAGCTCATAAAAACCTCTGTGATGAAAAATGATATATTTATCTGGATGCTACAGCGATCGTGATACCGTCTGAAGCCTGTTTCTTTACTGTCAGCTTATATCCTCTCCCGGCTGCTGCAGCGGCGGCGCGTTCGCACACGTTGTCCACTCCAACGGCTTCAAGTACCCTCTGCGAGGATGAAAAATCCCCCGGGACCCTGGCAAGAACCGATGCGTCGAATGTGATCAGAGGAACTCTCCAGTATTCGGAAAGTCTGATCAGACCGGGTTCGTCTTTTTTGATACCGATCGTAGCGACGGCTCCGATTTCCGGTTCATCGATGCCGTTTTCCGCTAACACTTTCCGGGCAAAACTCAGGATGTCTTCGAAGGATTTACCGCGTCTGCAGCCTATGCCGACAGCATATCTCTCAGGACAGAGCACTATGGATGCAAGACTTCTCAGATGACTTTCAGGATCATCAGCGTCCTGATCAGTTACGATCACATCTGTATGCTCCTTCGGAGGAAAGTCTTTGATGCTCATAGTCACTGTCTTGCCTTTGAGAGCAGAAGCAGATACTTTTGCGATACCCTCCCTGTTCACGATCCTCAGGCCGTTTTCTTTTGCGAAAAGATCTACTGAAAATGTTCCGCTGACATCGGTTGCTGTAGTGAGTACGGGTTCAGCGCCTATAGCATCTGCGATCTCAAGCGCAAAACTGTTAGCTCCTCCGACATGACCGGACAAAACAGGTATGACGTATCTTCCGGCTTCGTCTATCACGATCAGAGGCGGGTCTGTCAGTTTGTCTTTTATATAAGGCGCCGCAGATCTGACGGCGATTCCCATCGCTCCTATGAAAACAAGAGCTTCTCTGTCTCTGAACGCTCCCTCGCAGACCGCGGATGGAGAAATGCCCCGGGTGACGATCTCTGTATCGTGAGAAGGCATAGCGGCAGAAATCGCTTCAGCAAGCTTAAAACCTCTGTCTGTAAAGCTTATGATCTTAACGTGCATGTTTCAATCCCCATCATTCCTGCCTGGCAGTACGGAATTCAGTGCTGAAGGTCTTATCGTACAGCCGTGATTTCTCATAGCCGCTTCCTGCGATCACATCCCCGACAAGGACAAGAGCGGTCTTTTTGATTCCATGAGCTTCTGCCGTATCAGCGAGCGTGCTGACCGTGCAGAAGTAGTACTCCTCTTCCGGCCATGTGGCCTTGTAAATGATCGCTGCAGGTGTATCTTCCTGATATCCTCCTGCAATCAGTCTGGCGGCAAGTTCTCTGAGCATGCCTGTACTGAGATATATCGCCATAGACGCATGATGCGCTGCCCAGCTTTCTATGCTTTCTTTTGGCGGCACATCAGTCCTTCCTGCCATTCGTGTGAGTATCAGAGACTGAGAGATCCCCGGAAGCGTATATTCCAGGTTCATCGATGCAGCTGCACCGAAAGCGGCCGTGACTCCCGGACAGGATTCATAGCTGATGCCAAGCTGATCCAGCTCATCCATCTGTTCGCGGACAGCGCCGTACAGACTCGGATCTCCGGTGTGCAGTCTGCACACTGTTTTTCCCTCTGCTGCAGCTTCTTTTATGACATCTATCACTTCTTCCAGGGTCATCTTCGCGCTGTTATAAATGACCGCGCCTTCGCCTGCATAGTCAAGCAGCTCCGGATTGACCAGTGATCCGGCATAGATGATCACATCGCAGGAAGCAATGAGATCCCTGCCTCTTACTGTGATCAGATCCTTTGCTCCGGGACCGGCCCCTACGAAATATACACTGCTTTTTGATTCTTCGGCGCCCTTACTGCCCATTCCATATCTCCTTGTATTTTTCAATCATCCCGGGAGCGCCGTCGGATGAAGCAAGTTCTCCATGGGTCTTAGTATACATGATACACTCGATCCTGAGTCTGCCTTCAGCTCTCCTGTTAAGATAAAAGAGTATCCTGTCCATCAAGCCGGAGGCAACGGACTGAAGATATCCGAACTCTTCCAGTACAGTAAAAGCTTCTTCGGTTGTCAGCGAATCGAGTATCTGCTTCTGGACCGATTGGGAAGCTCCCTGCCTCAGCGCTTCTGCTGAAATGATCTCCATCCTCGCATCCGCATCTCTTGAATGCGTATTCATGATCCCGCCTGCGACTTTGACAAGCTTTCCTGCATGGCCGGTCAGAAGCATCTCTTCAAAACCGGTCTCAGCTGTCATATCAATCGTTTCTCCGATGAAGTTACTGCATTTGACACTCCGGTCAAGATCGACATCATATGCCTCGCGCATGTACTCCAGTCCGTAATTTCCCGGAGAGATAAAAGCTGCTTTGCACCCTTCAGCGTATTTCTGTCTCAGTTCGACTCTGATCGTATCGAGGATAGCTTTCCTGCTCATCGGTTCAACGATCCCCGATGTGCCTATTATGGAGATCCCTCCTTTGATCCCGAGCCTTGGATTGAACGTGTGCTGAGCTATCTCATCTCCTCCCGGGACGGAGATGACCACATCTAATTCCCCGGCAAAGTCGTAAGCATCCATGACTTCAGAGACTTCGGCTTTTATCATGCTCCTCGGAACAGAGTTGATCGCTGCATTGCCCGGAGGCTGATCCAGACCCGGCCTGGTGACTCTCCCGACTCCTTCTCCACCGTCGATAAATATTCGATCGGATGTTTCTGTTAAGTTCTCGGGAGAAGCGTCAGGATCTGATGACTCTCTTAGCGATACTTCGGCAAAGATCAGAGCGCCGCTGGTGACATCCGGATCATCTCCTCCGTCTTTTCTGACTGCGCATCTTACTGATCCAGCCGTTCTGCTGATCTCAAGTATCTGCGCATCAAAAGGTTCGCCCGAAGGCGTTATGATCCTGATCTTATCCACAATGCCGCCGGAGAGGAGCATCCTGCCTGCAGCTTTTGCCGCTGCTGATGCGCAGCTTCCGGTAGTGAATCCTTTGCGCATTTCCTTCATCGAATCATTTCATACCGTAAAGCAGAGCGTTCACGATCGCAGCAGCGATATTGCTTCCGCCCTTACGTCCGCGGTTGATGATGCACGGGATATCCGTTTCAAGTATCAGCTCCTTGGCTTCAGTGACATTGACAAAGCCCACAGGAACACCGATCACAAAGTCCGGTCTGAAGATCCCGTCATCATACAGTTTCCTGAGAGTGATAAGTGCCGTCGGAGCATTTCCGACTGCAAAAATAGCTCTGGTCCCGCTTTCAGTAATATCCCCGGCAGCATGCTCCATGCTGACTGCAGCTCTTGTAAGACCTCTTTCCTTTGCCTCATCAGCTACGGACTCTTCTGCCATGTAGCATCTGACCTGCCCTTCGTAAGCAGCAAGTCTCTTCTTGTTGATCCCGGTAAGAGCCATATTGGTATCAGTGATGATATCCGCGCCACGGGCAATCAGATCTCTCGCTATGCGTACTGCATCCTGAGAAAAATGCAGTGTTTTTGCGTAGTCAAAATCAGCTGAACTGTGGATCGCGCGTCTTATAACAGGATCCTGCTCAGGATCAAGGCTGATCCCCATAGAGCTCAGTTCTTCAGCTATGATCTCAAAACTTCTCTTCTCGATATCACCCGGCAATACATGTTCTGTCATCATTCAGACTCCTCAGCGCTTAAGCAGTTTTTCAGCGTATTTATCAGAATTTCATTCTCTTCATGTCTTCTGACCGCGATGCGGTAATAAGACTCATCCAGGCCGTGGAAATTGGCGCATCGTCTGATCAGGATCCCCTGACCGAGAAGTTTCTCATACAGACCCGGAACTGATCTGAAGAGCAGATAGTTAACGTCGCTCGGATACACTTTGATTCCCAGCGCTTCAAGTTCGCCGGTGAGATACGTTCTCTCTCTGCTGATCATACCGGTTGCTTCGTTCAGATACGAATGATCCGATAAAGCCCCGGCTGCAGCGGCTCCCGCCTTCTCCGCGATACGTGATATATTCCATTCGGGAAGATGCATGCTGATCCTTTCCAGCGTTTCAGGATCGTCGGATACGATATATCCGATCCTTATTCCCGGGATCGCAAATGTCTTGGTAAAAGCTCTCAGATGAAGCACCGTCCCCATATTATGTAAGCGATCCTGCATTCTGAGATAATATGACGGACTGGCATCCGTAAGAGGCAGAAAGCACTCGTCAAGCATTAAGACAGCATGACATTCTTCGCACTTCTTCACGATTTTCGTCAGAAGACAGTCATCTATCAGGCTTCCGTTGGGGTTGTTCGGATCAGTCAGAAACACCATATCAATACTGTCAGTGATCTGATCAAGCACGCCTTCATCCAGTCTGAATCCGAGTGACTCATCAAGCGGATATTCACGTACCTCAGTTCCTGCCGCTTTCAGCGCAGTCTCATATCCGCTGTAACACGGGGCTGTCACAAGAGCAGTCTTCGGCATAAAAGCGTGGACCGATGCCATGATCAGTTCAGATGCGCCGCTTCCACACACGATTCTCTCAGGATCAGTATTCTCGCATCCGGCAATCGCGGTTCTCAGTTCAAGGTGAAACGGATCAGGATACTGCGTGACTTCTTCAAGACCGGTGAGAGCGGCCTGCCTGATGCTTTCAGGCACACCAAGCGGATTAAGATTTACTGAAAAATCAAGGCTGACATCATTGCGGTAGACATCCCCTCCGTGATATGCCATACAGTCCGGGCATCCGTTCTGTTCTTTTATCTGTTTGTTGCCTATACAGTTCTTTTTCATCATTGGATGATCATCTTACTGAAATGCAGTATACAAGGAAAATCATGATCAGGCAGATCAGTTCGCCGAGAAGCGACGCAGCAGTCATAAGTCTGTTGACCCTGATGATATCAGCTGCCTGTACAGGCCTTACGGGATCACCGATATAAGGCTTATGTACTATCTTACCAAAATACTGCGCGTCTCCTGCAAGCTGAAGTCCCAGGGCTCCGGCGCATGCGCTTTCTGTCTGGGCGGCATTAGGGCTTTTATGATTGGATCTGTCTCGTCTCCAGATCCTGAATGCGGAAGCAGGATCATATCCACCCGGAAGGACAGCGCTGGCTGCGATAAGAAGAAGCGCGCTGATCCTTGACGGGATATAATTGACAGCGTCATCGAGCTTTGCGGCAGCCGTGCCGAAATTCATATAGCGGTCATTCCTGTAGCCTATCATTGAATCCATTGTATTAATAGATTTATAGATAAGACCCGCAGCCGGTCCTCCTATCGCTGTATAGATCATAGGAGCAATGACTCCGTCTGAAAAGTTCTCAGCAACAGTCTCTACAGCTGCTTTAGTGATGCCGGTTTCATCAAGAACCGAAGTGTCTCTTCCGACGATCATTGATACAGCCTTTCTGGCTCCTTCGATATCACCGGAAGCAAGATGGTGATATACCTTCATGCTCTCTCTTCTCAGGCTGGTCGCAGCTAATACATAGCATGTGAGAACCGCTTCGGCTATAATTCCCAGCTTTACATTAATCAGATATGGTAAAGCAACAGAGATAACAGACAAAAGTGCCGTTATGAGGACGACTGCTGCAGCAAGAAGAGCGCCTTTTCGCTTTTCAGCCGCCGCATTTCTGTCTGTCGGGTCAGGAATCTGATCCGGAACGTTTCCCAGAAGCTTTCTGTCAAGAAAAGCGATCAGATTACCGATCCACTTGATCGGATGGGGTATATTGTGGGGGTCTCCAATCACGATATCCATCACGAAGCCCGCCGCAAAAGCGATCATATGAGCCTGCAGAAGTGATATTTCCTGCATCATCAGCCTCCAGTTCTATTACATATCCCATACCATTGGGAACATTGAATCCGAAATAATCCTCACCTGTCAGTGTGCTCATAACTGCCATGATGGTGCCGCCGTGAGCAACAATATACACTGTACCGATCCCTCTTCCGGCTGGGTCCGCTATAGCTTTTTCAAACGCTGCGTAAGTCCTGCCGGCGAACATTTCGATACTTTCTCCGCCGGGAATCCTGGCTTCCCCGCCACTGTCAAGCCACGCCTGGTAATCAGGATCGCCATTCAGCATAAGGTGGTTTTTTGCTTCAAATATCCCGAAGTCCATCTCTTTGAAACTGTCAACGATATGCTGCTTTTTCCCCGGAAACATGATTGCGGCAGTCTGCCTCGCTCTGAGCATCGGGCTGACATAGAGGATACTGTTCTGAGGTACATCTCTTACGGCATCAAGCTGCTCTATACCCTTCTGTATAAGCGGGGTATCTGTCTGACATCCTGAGAATTTCAGATCGATATTGTCCTGCGTTATTCCGTGTCTTATCAGATAACATTTCATATCACTGTATTCCTCATATCATTGCTGAATTATCACAATATAAACAGCGGTTGCAGCCATCACAGCTGTTTCACACACTGTGACCAGCCATCCCGAAGTATCGCCTGTAATGCCTCCGAATCTGCTGTAGCTGAGATGCCTGTACCAGACGAAGACGCATGAGCATGTCAGGATCACAATGATCCCGGCTGCAGGATCCATGCTGATCATGAAGATGCACGCTGCAATCGCCCATACTGATACGCAGGCAAGGTTGGCTTTGCGCCCCTTTCCGGCAGAGGATGCTTCGTAGTACAGCATACCCTCATTCTTAGCTGACCTGAATGTCAGTACCGAGTATGCGCTGAGACACCTGGAAAGCACAAAACCTGCAGATGAGGTCATCACTATTATCGCTCCCGGATCAGTCAGCTGCCTGGATGTAGAGCCGTACGAAGCTATGATAATTACTGATGCGATATAAATAAGACCCAAAAGAGCGAGCCTTATCACAGCAAATGCGCCGATGTGAGGATCTTTCAGGATCCTCAGCTTTTCTTCTCTGTCTGCGTACGAGCTGAGTGCATCGGACACATCCATAAATCCATCGATATGAAATCCTCCTGTCACAATCACAGGAACCGCTGTCATAAGAAGCGCCGCAGCGGCAGCAGGAACTGAAAATCCGCAGCACAGCATGAAGACACCTGTATTCAGAAGTCCAATCACCGCCCCGACCAGCGGAAAAGCGGACATGCTGTATACCATGTCCTGCTGATCCCATTCAAACACCGGGACCGGTATTCTCGAATACTGCGCGAATGTCACCGCGATCGTTCTTAATAATCTCATCAGCCCTTCTCATCCTCTATCTTGTTCTGAGGTCAGTCACTTTGTCAGCAAGAACACTGAGTTTGTGATTGATCCTGTCCATCATCAGAGAATACAGGATCGTCTCGCCGTCAAATTCCTCTGTGATGTCAAAATGATTCGTTACGATCACCATGTCACTGACTGACATTGCCAGCTTTCCAATGTCTGCAGCGATCTTATCCTCGCACTTGTCTGCCGGTGTATGCCTCTCAAACATCTCGTTGGCAGCAAGATTTGAAACACATTCAAGCAAAACGCAGCTGTCCTCCGGCAGGATGATGCTTCCGGCGTCAAAAGGCGCTTCAACAGTAATAAACCCCTTGCCTTCACGCATCCTGCGGTGTTTCGCAACACGCCTAAGCCCCTCGTCCCCGTAAGGGATCATAGTGGCGATATAATAAACCGGTCTTCCCTTAGACATTTCAAGGATCAGCCGTTCTGCCAGTTCAGATTTGCCGCTGTCCGGTATTCCGATAATCAGATGGATCATAATGCTAGATTTCAGTATCAGTCTTTTCTGCCCCGAAACGCACATACTGCTCTACGTCAGTCTGAGCGAATTCCAGTCCGTCAGTGTACAGTGTCATTGCCATATCGAGCAGAGGGAAAAGCATCACAGCGCCGGTACCTTCCCCGAGAGCAAGTCTGGCATCGATGACCGGCTGAAGCCCGAGTTCGTCAAGTATCAGTTTCATGCCGGGTTCTTTGCCTACATGGGATGCTATCATGGATCTTTTGCATCCCGGGCAGATCCGTTCAGCAGCAAGTGCTGCAACAGCGCTGATGAATCCGTCTATCACGACCGGAACATGAAAGACAGCGCCTCCGATAAACAGCCCAGTCATTCCCGCTATTTCCAGACCTCCTACTGTGCTAAGAGCCTTGAAAGCAAACTCCGGACTTCTGATATCTGCTGTTGACGAATCTTTTGCCGCATCGATTTTCAGTTTCTCTACAGCTTCCCGTATTACAGAGATCTTCTTCCGGAGTCCCGCATCGCTGAGGCCGGCGCCTCTTCCTGTCACTTCCTGAGCATCAAGACCCAGTAGCGCTGAAGCCAGCGCAGAACCTGTAGTAGTATTGCCTATCCCCATCTCGCCTGCAGCCATCAGACTGCATCCTTCTTCCCTGCACATACGGACGATTTCTGTCCCGTTTTTGACAGCCAGGCTTGTTTCGGCGCTGGTCATTGCCGGCCCGTGAGCAAAATTCCGGGTGCCTTTCCTGATCTTCATGTCTATTACACCTTCAGGAGTGCCGTCCATATTGATGCCTATGTCCACGGGAAGTGTCTCTGTATTGGCAGCAGCAGCCATTTTGCATACCGAGCTTATGCCTTTGCCCATCCAGGTGGCAACCTCTCTGGTGACATCCTGGCCGGACTGGCTGATGCCTTCTTCAACGATGCCGTTATCGGCGCACATCATTACGACAGCACGCCTGGATATTTCAGGACGGACAGTACCCTGCACTGCACCGATCCCTGCTATGATATCCTCGAATCGTCCCAGTCCGTCTATTGGTTTTGCAACCTTGTCCCAGCGGTCTTTGATTGCCCGGTATGTATTCTCGTCAAAAGGCTCTATATTGATTGTTTTCATATTTTTGCTAATGCTGCCTTTCTCTGTGATTTGCTTTTCTCAATGTCATTCTGACAGTTTCTCAGATGCTGAAAAATCTCTGAGTATACTGTAAACATGATCCATGTCCAGTGAAGAACGCAGGATCTCTGCGAGCCTGTCAAACTCTCTTTCTCTGAATTCTGAATGATCGACTGCTTCACCGCCGCGGTATTCGATCCCTTTTCTGCGGGCAAGAGATCTGACGACTGTCTCGGCGATCTCTCCGCGGTCGAAAAATCCGTGTATATAAGTTCCGTATATGTTGCCTGAGCACATACCCGTTCCGTCTGATGTAAAAGGCATATGCGGTCCGGCGGCGTGTGTAACGCCCATATGGATCTCGTAACCTTGTACTTCGAGACCTTCAAGATCCGAAAAAACACCTTCTGCAGATGTGCATATGCCGCGGAACTGTTCTGTGCGCTTATCACCAGCCAAAACTGTATCCGCATTCAGAAGACCGAGACCTCTTAACTGTCCGCCGCCCTCGACGCCTTCGGGATCGGAAATGGACCGGCCCAGCATCTGATAGCCTCCGCAGATGCCGAAAACAGGAGTCCCGTTTTCGCAGTATCTTTTTACAGCGTCCTCGAAGCCCTTTTCTCTCAGCCACCTGAGATCCGCTATCGTACTCTTTGAACCCGGCAGGACCAGCATGTCAGGGTCACCGAGATCTTTTATATCGGATATGTATCTGACTGAGACCTGAGGGAACTGTTCAAATACGTCCAGATCGGTAAAATTCGATATCTTAGGGACTTTTATAACAGCAATGTCGATTTCCCCGGTCTTTTTTGAAAAAAGCCTCTCAGACAGAGAATCTTCGTCTTCGATCCTGATGTCCATATAAGGAACGACGCCTGTGACCGGGACGCCTCCCTTTTCCTCGAGCATCTCAATGCCTGTGTCAAGGAGACTCGCGTCGCCTCTGAATTTATTGATGATCAGACCCTTTACTCTTTCTTTTTCCTGCGGCTCCAGGAGCATGAGCGTTCCGAGCAGCTGGGCAAAAACACCGCCGCGGTCTATATCGCCTACGAGCAGGACAGGCGCGCCGGCCATTTCTGCCATGCCCATATTGACAATGTCATTTTCCCTGAGGTTGATCTCAGCAGGCGAACCTGCCCCTTCGATCACTATGATGTCATTGTCTTGCGCGAGCTGCGAGAACGCTTCCATAATAACAGGTATCAGCTTCGTCTTGTAGGCAAAATAGTCTCTGGCTTTCATATTGCCTATAGACTTTCCGTTGACTATTACCTGCGAGCCCTCGTCATCTGTCGGTTTGAGCAGTATAGGATTCATGCAGACTCTCGGTTCTATGCCGGCTGCTTCTGCCTGAACGACCTGTGCTCTTCCCATCTCAAGGCCCTCCTTCGTTGCGAAGGAGTTGAGCGCCATATTCTGTGATTTGAAGGGAGCGACCTTATAACCGTCCTGTCTGAAGATCCTGCAAAGTCCTGCGGCGATCAGGCTCTTTCCGGCGTTGGACATGGTGCCCTGTATCATTATTACTTTAGCCATTTCATTTCCTGTTTAAGTTTTCTACAAAGTCTTTATACAGATTTTTCAGGCATCCGCTTTCAATTCCGTAAAGCTCGCTGATGAGATCATCTGTGAATACTTCCTCCGGAGTTCCGGAGCAGCGTATCTTTCCGTCAGATGTGATGCAGATAACCTTGTCAGATACCATATGAGCAAGTTCCAGCTCATGCATCGACATCACGACACCGATATTTCTGTCCCTGACAAGGGATCTCAGCAGATCCAGAAATTCGAGTTTATGCCGTATATCAAGATAGCTTGTCGGTTCATCAAGTATCATGAGCTGAGGTTCCTGACATATAGCTCTTGCGAGCAGGACCCTCTGTCTCTGGCCGTCGCTGATAGCGTGATAATCTCTGTCTTCAAGATCTGAGATATGGACCAGTTCCATTGATTCGCGGATAATATGTCTGTCGTCCTCCGACAGGATCCCGAGCTTTCCGGTGTAAGGATATCTGCCGAGAGATACAACTTCGAAGCATGTCATCTGTTCGCTCGACATGCGTTCTGTCAGCATTACTGCCCTGTATTTCGAGACTTCGGCAGGAGGATATGATCCGGCTTCATGATCATTGATATATACCAAGAGGCGCAAGCTGACCTGCCAGTGTTTTGAGCACTGTAGACTTGCCGGCCCCGTTCGGTCCGATCAGAGTCACGATCTCGCCTTTATGGATTTCGAGGTTCACGCCCGAAACTACAGCGCGGCCTTCATATCCGGTATTGAGTTTTTCTGTCCTCAGAGCACTTGCCATAATATCACCTTGCTTTCCTGCGGATCAGCATCATGATCACGACCGGAGCTCCGAACACAGCTGTCATGGTACTGATGCTGATCTCCGTCGGAGCAAACAGATTTCTTGCGAGCAGGTCGCAGAAAAGACAGAATACTGCTCCGCCGAGGAAACACTGAGGAACCATAACGATCGGTTTTGATGTAGTTGTCACTGACCTGATTATATGCGGAACTGCGATGCCTACAAATGAGATCGGTCCCGCAAAGGCAGTTACAGTAGCAGAAAGCACGCTGGAAAGCGTTATTAGACCGACTCTGAATGCTTTTATATCTACGCCGACGCTGCGGGCATACTGCTCTCCCATCTGAAATGCACTCATTGGTTTCGACAGCATAAATGCTGATATGACGG
>ONHU01000162.1 GCA_900317675.1 uncultured Eubacteriales bacterium | reverse complement strand
CAGCTGATGGAGATCCGTACGAAGATGAAGTAAGCTACACCAAGGGAAGCGAGAAGGGAACCCTCACTCCGGAGGACGGCGTCATCACAATAAAGCTCAAAGCAGGCGAGAAGTCCGTATTTAAGGATCTGCCGGCAGGAGTGAAATACAATGTGAAAGAGACAGATATCCCTGACAGATGGACCGTCACGCGCATCAGCGGCTCTGACGGAATCATCAGAGACAGCGAGAAGGCTGCTGCCGAGTTCACCAACAGGTACACACCTGAGGAGATCAGAGGTGAGTGCAATATCCTGATCAGCAAGGTCAATGACAACAGGAAAGCGATCTCGGGAGCTGTATTCGAAGTTTACAGGATCAGCAAAGACTCGAAGACCAGACTTTCACATAACGATTACAGCTGGCTTGACAGCAAGGATCAGTTCACCGTCGGCAAGGAGGCATTCAGCCTTACAGGTCTCGAGGACGGAACCTATGAGATCAAGGAGGTCAAGGCACCTTCAGGCTACAAGATCAGGAGCGAGTTCCCGATCGGATTCACGATCCGGGACGGAAAACTCATAGGAGACGCGATCGTACTGTCATCCGGCGCAGGTTACGAAATGGTCAGCGATGATGCACACAAGTTTACCATTGTCAATAACAAGGCCGGCGTCAAGACAGGCGATAACAACAACATCCTCATTCCTCTCGCGGTGATGCTTTCGGCAATGCTCGCACTGCTGATCATAGCTGCAAAACGCAGAAAGAACGCATAAGCATCTGCAGAAATCACCAGAGGAATAATGATCAGACACAATAACTGATCAATATCAGGTAGGGGCTGTCGCATTTGAAAAAATGTGGCAGCCTCTTAACGTAAACAGCAGACAGCCTCAGACAGAGAGCAAGCTCTCAGTCATCGGCAGTCTGCTGTTTTGACTTTTTGCGCACAATAACACTACGCTTTTATTCTTTTTTACGCATTCACTTCGTAAAGATGATGACCAAGTCTGCCCGCCTGGATCCGTCGATGGAGATTACCTATGTTCTGAGCCATTGCCATGAGTACGCTTTCAGCATACACATTAGCCTGACCGCGACATAGGAACTGTCTGAACTTCTGATCCTCTTTCCATAAAGCGAAGGCGCCTTCAGCCTGTATGCTTCTGTTGACCCTGAGCTGAACACCTTCATCACTTACTATCCGCTCAAGACACTCCTTGCGCTGTCTTTCGAATTTACGAGAGACACTGAGTGTTTTGAATCGCTCTTCTTCAGGGACCTTCCAATTCTTGCCTTTGATGCATTCAGACTTGTGAGGACAGCCAAGGCAGTCATTACATCGATACACCGTTTCTTCCCGAACATATCCGGATGCAGTCTTGCGCTTCTTTGTGCCGCAGCTTTCAAGCTTGCTCCCGTTCATACATGTGTAGAAATCGCCTTCAGGATCATACGGCATATTCTCTTTGCGGCTGATGTCCTTCTTGTACTTTCTTGTCTTGGAGATCTCATAGTTTGCCGGTTTGATCACGGCTGCCATTTTATGATCTTCAAGGAAGCTGTAGTTCTCCTCGCTCTCGTAACCGGCATCGGCTACGACCACGGGATATCTGTGCCCGATAGATGCTTCCAGTCCTTTGAGAAAAGGGATGAGGGTCATCGTATCTGTAGGCTTTGGAGATAATGTGAGCCAGGATATGTATCCCGAGTCTACTCCAAGCTGCAGATTGTATGCCGGCTTCAGCTGCCCATTGAGCATCGCATCTTCCTTCATCCTCATGAACGTCGCATCCGGATCTGTCTTGGAGTAGCTGTTCCGTTCACCCAATATGCTGAGTTTTCTTGAATACTCTTTGAGACGATCGGTAGCTTCTTCAAGTTCTTCAACATGTCTCTGAAGCTGTGTTTTTCTCTTACCGCTTCCGTGAACGAACTCGATGCCTTCTTCTTCCTTGATGCGGTACAACTGCCGGATCACCTTTTCGAGATGCTTCTCCTTGACCTGACCATGCCAGATCTTTCTCAGACCATATGTCTCTACACATTCCTGGACCAGCAATGCCATCTTATCCAGAAGCTTTGCCTGGTTCTTAGTGACGGATTTCTTCCATACGAAGGTGTATTTATT
>ONHU01000005.1 GCA_900317675.1 uncultured Eubacteriales bacterium | reverse complement strand
GTCCTGATCGATCACGCACTGTGTCTTGTGCAGTGTCGGGAACTCATCGAGATCCTGCTGGCTGAACTTCTTGAGTACGCACGGCCATCTTGTGATGAGAACCGTAGGCTCATCCTTGCCGAGGAGCTCATCAAGAGCAGCTTCGACCTCATCGAGGTGGTTAGGGTTGACGGTCCTGATGTTTTCTTCCTTTACTCCTACAGCCTTGCAGAGTGCAGGGATATCTACCTCAGGAGCTTCTTTGCCCATGAGTGTGAAACCTGTACCAGGGTTCTGCTGGTGTCCTGTCATTCCTGTGATCCTGTTGTCGAGGATGATGGACAGGTTGCTGCCGCTGTTGTATACAGCATCCATCAGCGCTGTGAAAGAGATGCGCCCATGCAGATGCAGGAGTGCAGCGCGTTAAGAGGAGCAGCCATACCAAGTGTATAGCATCCGATATCTCCTGTGATCATGATGTGATCCTTCTTCTCTCTCTTGGACAGGCAGTAGAACAGTCCTCTGTGAGGGCAGCCGGCGCAGAGTGCAGGAGGTCTTACGACAGTCTTCATGTCAGATGTGTAAGTCTCAGGCTCAACACCGAGGAAAGCTTTACGTACGATATCAGTATTGAGTTCGTCATACTTAGGAATAACATCCTTGCCTGTGCACTCGATTCCGAGCATCTTGAGATGTTCCTCAAGATATGGATCCATTTCCTCAACAACATAGACTTTGTCTACCTTGCTGCAGAAATCCTTCATCAGGTCATATGGCAGAGGGAATGTCAGTCCGAGCTTCAGATAAGAAGCGTTTTCGCCGAATGTCTCTCTTGCGTACTGATATGAAACACCGGATGTAACGACACCGATCTTGGTATCATGCATCTCAACCTTGTTGAACTCACAGTCATTAGCAAATGCTCTTGCTGCAGCAACTCTTTCTTCGAGAGTCTTTCTGAGCACCTTTGCATTAGCAGGAGCTGTTACATATTTCTTGATCTTAGGTTCATAATCAGGAACTACAGCTTCTTCTCTCTCGCCCAGTTCTACGATTCCCTTGGAATGGCAGACTCTTGTTGTAACATGCATCAGAACAGGCATATCCATTTTCTCTGAGAGAGCGAATGCCTTTTTCATGAAATCATGAGCTTCCTGGCTGTCAGATGGCTCAAGCATAAGCAGTCTTGCTGCCTTAGCCTGATTTCTGTTGTCCTGCTCGTTCTGCGAACTGTGCTGTCCCGGATCGTCAGCTACTACCATAACGAATCCGCCTGTTACTCCTGTGTAAGCGAATGTGTAGATAGGGTCTGCAGCTACATTCATTCCGACATGCTTCATTGCGCAGAATGATCTTACACCGGCAATAGATGCACCGATAGCAGCCTCTGTAGCAACCTTCTCGTTAGGTGCCCACTCTGAATATACGGCTTCGCCGTACTGAGGCATGTTCTCGAGGATCTCAGTGCTTGGTGTTCCCGGATATGCCGAAGCAAATCTTGCGCCGCCTTCATAAGCTCCGCGAGCAATAGCTTCGTTACCGGACATGATTACTTTCATAAATCATTACCTCCTTACAATACTGCGGCACGCGTTATTGCCTGCCGTTTTTGCCCGTTAATTATACTACTAATTATTGGCCTGTTCAATGGAGCCCGGCAATGGCAGATCGCATATAGTAAAATAAAACATATATGTACAAAATTGCGTATCCTCCGCACGGGAAGTATAATATGTAGAAAGTTGACATAATTATCAGCAGATCGGGGGTTGTTTATGAACTTCAGCGACAGTGAAAAGGACTTCATACAGGATGCGGAAAGCTATGTTCCGGTCTCTGAGAAAGACAAGCCTGTTGTCAGCTCAGAAGAAGATCTCAGGAACCTGATCAGAGAGCGCAAGGCCGCCGGGACCATGCCGGACTTCATGCACACCAAATTTATCGGTCTCGATCTCAGCGGATGGGATATGAAAGGTCTTAATCTCAAAAGAGCCACCTTCGAAAAATGCAATCTGCGCGAAACGGATTTCAGCGGCTCTGATATGGATCATGTCGCATTCTATGACAATGATCTTCGCGGGATGAAGCTGTGCGGATGCAAGGCAAGAGGATGCAGTTTCAGATTTCAGGACATGGAAGGGATCGATCTGTCAGGAGCAAACATCTATGCTTCCGTCCTTGAAGATGCCGTGAACCAGGACAAGGTCATAACGAACGATGATACAAAGTGGTACCGGATGAGGTGTCCTGAATACGGCAAACCTTTTATTGCCTGGAAGTGCTGCACAGATCTGCGCGTTGTTATGATGCTGGTTCCTGCTGATGCAAAGCGCTGCATGGCAACGATGGAGACGGGCCGCGTTTCAAAGGTAAAAGTCCTTTCAATCAAGAGCATCGATGAGTCTGAGAGCTTTACCTGGGCGCAGTCCACAGTAGATCCTGATTTCTACTACGAGGTGGGAAAATGGCTGGAGCCTGCAAATGGGTTCCAGGAGGACCGGTGGAAGGACTCCTCTCCGGGGATCCACTTCTTCCTTGACAGGCAGCAATGCGTAGATTATCAGTCGAAATAAGATTATTTCCTATTTTTATGCAATTTTTTGTTTTTTTTCACATATTTAGTTGACTTCACCAGTATTTATATTTATTATGTGATGAGTTAATTGAATAACACCTGACCCGATAGAGGTCGCGGAGATTAAGAGTATGCATTGCGGTCTGTGTTTCACAGCCGCTGCAGAAAGGATGATCCGCCGAAGGATTTCAGACCTGCATCTGATTTCCTGGGCCGCCGTAATAAGATGCGGCGGACTGTCACGAAAGTGGAGCGCTATCATGGTATAAGGGATTAATATGTTTTCCGGATCCATGGCACGTTTCAAGCGTTATTCATGGATTTTTTATTTTATTCTGTATGGAGGTAAAAAATGGATTACACACCTGCTCTTTACGCAACCGCGTGGGCTGTACTGCCGCCTCTGGTAGCTATAGTGCTCGCTCTCATTACAAAAGAGGTATACAGCTCGCTCTTTATCGGTATCATCACCGGAGCTGTTCTCTACGCCGGAGCTGATTTTGGCGGCATCCTCAATCACGCTCTCAAGGACGGCATCATCGGATCGCTTTCCGATCCCGGAGATGTCGGTATCCTCGTATTCCTTGTAATACTCGGCATCATCGTTGCTCTGATGAATCTTTCCGGAGGATCCAAGGCATTCGGAAAGTGGGCGCTTCGCCGCGTCAGGACCCGTGCTGCAGCTCAGGCCGCAACAGTACTCCTCGGTATCATCATTTTCGTTGATGACTATTTCAACTGCCTTACAGTAGGTTCTGTAATGAAGCCTGTCACCGATGAGTTCAAGGTCTCCAGAGCAAAGCTCGCCTATCTCATCGACGCGACTGCCGCTCCTGTATGCATCATAGCGCCGATCTCTTCATGGGCTGCTGCAGTATCCGGATTCGTTGAAGGACAGAACGGAATCTCAGTTTTCATTCACTGTATTCCTTATAACTTCTACGCTCTCTTCACTATCCTGATGATGTTCTGCCTCATCTTCATGAAGTTTGACTACAGCAATATGGCTCTGTATGAGAAAAACGCTATCGAAAACGATGACCTTTTCACCGTAGACGATATCAACGCGCAGGCTGCAAATGCAGCAGACGAAGGCAGCGACAAGGGCATCGTGCTCGACCTTGTACTCCCTGTAGTAGTACTTGTTATATGCTGCGTGATCGGCATGGTATACACAGGCGGTATCTTCGACGGAGAGAGCTTTGTCAATGCATTCGCTAACTCCGATGCCACATACGGACTGCCGCTCGGAGCTTTCGTTGCGCTTGTCATCATAATCATCTACTTCGTATTCAGAAGAACCATCACCTTCACACAGTGCATGAGCTGTGTGCCTGAAGGCTTCAAGCAGATGGTATCGCCTATACTGGTGCTGACACTCGCATGGTCCCTCAACACTATGACAGGCAGCCTCGGACTTGCTGACTTTGTTGCCGGACTCGTAGAGAGTATGGGCGGAGCTGTTATGGGACTCATCCCTGCTGCCCTCTTCATCATAGCCTGCCTGCTCGCATTCGCAAGCGGTACTTCATGGGGCACATTCGGTATGATGATTCCTATCGGCCTTGCTATCACACAGTCACAGCCGCAGCTGACCATGCCGATCCTTGCTGCATGCATGGCAGGAGGCGTTTACGGAGACCACTGCTCACCGATATCTGATACTACTATCATGGCTTCAGCCGGCGCAGCATGCAACCATCTGTCACACGTTTCGACACAGCTGCCATATGCAACTACTGTTGCTGCCGTATCTGCACTTTGTTTCGTGATCTCCGGATTTACCGGAAGCGCCTTCATTCCTCTGATCATTGGTGCTGTGCTCATGGTCGGGATCCTCGCGTTCCTTAAGAACAGACAAAGCTCCTATAGGATCAGCGATGAAGCAAACAAAAACAGCTCAGCTGCGATGTAGTTTTACATCTTCAAGTTTGTAACAGATTATGGTAATATGAAGCGGGTATTTTGTACCCGCTTCTTTATTAATCGGTAATTTTTGTTTTACAGAAAGGGATCTGCGGCAGAAAGGTCCGTAAGATCGATTGTAAATGGTCGGGAGAAAACACGTTATCAGCAAGTATATACTGCTTTTATTTGCAGGAGTTCTATGCTTCCTGCTCTGTTCATGTAACCCGATTCTCTCGCTCAACCCGAAATACTCCTACTCAAGTTTTCAGCTTGAATTAGGTGAAAAGATCTCCGATGATATCGCAGAGTATGTCGATATGAGTCAGCTGTCTGATGAGGATGCGAAATTTGTCAGAGAAAATACATCGATCCTGTACGACGGCAAGGATATCAAAGACAGCGACCTTGCAGAAGCCGGCGGCCACACCCTGACCATCAATTACTGCGGTCATCAGTACCGCCAGTACACTATTGAGATATACGATCACGAGCCTCCGGTATTTACCAAAAGCAAATCAGTCTATACATTTGCCACACTTCCTCTGCCGGAAGAAGAATTTGACAACCTGTTTGAGGCCGAGGACAACAGCGGCAAGGTCGATATAGAGTACGATGTTCCTGATGTGGATTTCAACACTCCGGGCGAATACAAAATCATTGCAGTCGCTACTGATCCAAGCGGAAACAAAGCAGAATCAGAAGCTTCCATCTATGTTCAGGAACCGTCTTACGGCGCAGTAGGCACCTATGTATATGTCAGCATCCCGGATCAGCATCTGACATACTTCAAAGACAGCAAGCCTGTGCTGGACTGCCCTGTTGTAACAGGAAACGCATACGGGCACAGCACACCGACCGGCACATATACACTTAATTACAAAGCCCGCAATATAATTCTTAAAGGCCGCGAGGACAACGGAACTGAGTACCAGTCATTTGTCAGCTACTGGATGGCCTTTATCGGATCCAGCTACGGCCTGCATGATGCAACCTGGCGTACCAATTTCGGCGGAAACATCTATCAGGGAAGCGGATCCCACGGATGCGTCAATATGCCTTATGCTTCAGCAGCGGAACTCTATGAAATGATAGAGCCGGGCGTACCGGTGCTCATCTACTGATCAGAGCGGCAATCACAGACATTAAATCAGCCCCGTCCTTCGGAAAAGGCCGGGGCTGATTTTATAAGCCGCGTGTTATTCTACTTGTTTACCATCATACTCTCAGGAAAGAGCGGAAGGAATATATATCCGCTGCCACGCAGGGTGTCTATTATATCCGGCATAGCCTCGAGTGTTTCTTCGCTCCATTCATGACAGAGTACTACCATTATATCCTGCTCTTTTGACGCTGAGATGACATTGCTCTTGATAAGCGAAGCATTGGCTGTATCACTTCCCCAGCTGTCTCCCGAGTCAACCGTCCAGTCTACCCATGTATACCCTTCCTCTCTGAGAGATTCCGTTATAGCATCAAGTCTGGAACCGGCCATACCGGATCCGCCCGGGAATCTTACGATCTTAGTCCTGTAGCCGCCTGTGGCCTCAGCGGTAAAGTCATCCTGATCCTTTACAGCCTTCATAAATGCTCCGGTATCCGAATACAGTCCTCCTGTGCCGTAATCATGGGTGTATGTATGATTGCCGATCGTGTGTCCGAATTTGAGATATTCCGGATAAACCGAACTTGCCGGGATATCGGCCTGGTCAGGAAGAAGGTCTCCGTTTGCTGTTGTCAGGAAGAAAGTCGCTTTGACGTCATACTTGCGGAACAGCTCCAGAAAATCCTGTCCTCTGCGATAAGGACCGTCATCAAGCGTGATGTAGCATATCTTCTTGTCGCTTTTGCCCTCGGAAATCTCTTTTTCTGTTTTTGCCGCAAGCTCAAAGACCTGACTGCTGAGTTTTTCAGAGTCTGTCCTCATTTTAGTCATCTCCTTGACATTCTGAGCCAGTGCGGCATTGGCTTTTTCGGCCGCGGACCGCTCAGTCTGCGCGGTCTTAAGATCCTTTCTAAGAGCCCTGTATTCCTTGAATGTCCCGGAAAGTCTTGGTACTGTATATACTGCTGACGCAATGATCAGACACGCCAGCAATACTACAGCAGCCAGTACCTTGCCGCTTATTTTTATTCTTCCAGTTGTTCTTTCAGTCTCTGCCATGACTCTCTGAGTTCCTTAAGCTGTTCATAATCTCCGAGATTTTCCGCAGTCTTCTGCAGTTCTTCGTTTTCTTCCAGAAGCTCAGCGGTTTCTTTCTGCACACTCTCTGTCTTTCCCGGAAGGGTATTGACACTGTGATCAAGGAAGAGATACCCTACGTCTAACGCAAGCATGATCGCCAGGATCACAGCGATCGCGATCAGCCTTCCTCTCACTTTTCTGTCGGCCGTGTTGATGCTGTATGTTCTGACAGTCCTGACCTTTTTCTTTTCTTCCGGCTCGGAAGCTTCATCTTCGAACCCGCTGCCAAAACCTGTATAGATGCGTGTTTCAGCCATCTCAAGCCTTGCGGCCCGCTCTTCAGCTCTTGCCCGCCTCTCGGCTTCAGCTCTGTCCTCAGCACTTTTCACTTCTTCATCCGTGATGAAGCCCTTATAAGCTTTGCGCTGCTTCTCGACAAGTCTGGTGCTCCGTTCATCGGTCTGCGGGAGGACCTGCGTCATGCGTGTGACTGTCCTCTCAAGATCAGGCCTTATCTCATTCTTGTCGCCGATCCATGTATGTCTTGAAGTGTCCCGTGAAAAGGTCTTTTTATTCTCCTGTTCTTCCTGAGGGAGTTTCTCCTGCTTTGTTTCGTCCATTTTAAACTGCTTTTTCCGTAAAACAATCAAGCAGCCCCGGGCATACACAATATATGCCATTGAAGCTGCTTATATAATACCACATATGAGGTTATCTATGCTTATCTATTATTCAATTATTGTACATTTTTCGCCTGTGTAACTCAGTGTCATCGAGATATGAGGCTGACCTTCAAGGATACGTCCGAGAAAAGCTTTATCGCCTTCCCACATAGGAAGTTCTGCCAGCTTCTCTGCAGGGATCCACGCGAGTTCTCCCTCGCTGCATTCAGGAAGAGGATACTCCCCCGTCTTTCTGAAATGGTCCCTGGCATCCTCTTTCTGAGGCTCAAAGTCGTCTGAGGTAAACAGATACATATCCTCATCTTCGTACATATCCGCGCGGAATCTGATAACGCCGCAAAAGTGCGCGGATCTGAGTTTCAGTCCGGTTTCCTCAAGCACCTCTCTTACGTTGCATTCTTCGGGAGTCTCGTTTTCTTTGATCTTGCCTCCTATACCCAGCCATTTGCCTTCATTGGGATCGTCCGGCTTCCGGTTGCGGTAAAGCATAAGATAGCTGCCGTTATTCTCGATGTAGCACAGAGTCGTTCTCTTGATCATTCTGTCCAGACAAATTCAGCATTACCGGCTTCTCCGCCATCGATCAGCAGGTTCTGACCAGTCATGAACCTGTTGTTTACTGCAACGAAATAGATCCATTCGGCGATTTCTTCAGGCGATGCCCATCTTTTGAGCGGAGTCAGTTCCATGATCCTGTTCCAGAGCCTCTCATCGTCCATGACAGGTCTGTTGAGTTCCGTTGTCACTCCGCCGGGATCTATGCTGTTGCAGATAGCCCGGGGAGCAAGCCTGAGCGCAACATTGCGCGTGTATGAAATGACTCCGCCTTTGCTTGCCGCATACTCAGGGAATTCTGAGCCCGTATGTCCGGCAGCGGAGCCTATATTTACTACGGATCTGATCCTGTCATTTCCGATGGCATAATGCTCGGTTATGTTGATCATACCCTTCAGGTTGACATCGATGTCTCTGCCTGTCTCCTGTATTCCGGCATTGTTGATAAGCACTTCCGGCATGATGTCCTCAGGAAAAGAAGACGGGTCAGTCACGTCGGCAATATGGTGTACATAGTTTCTGTGAACAATAGACGCCGGTCTGATATCCAGACCATGGACGTCATGTCCCTTGTCAAGGAAGTACTCTGCCGCAGCCTTTCCTATGCCCCTTGATGTACCTGTGATCAGTATAAGCACTGAGTTCACCCCTCTCTGTTGTTCAGGCAGGAGATCCCGCCGCGGATCTTATGAAAATGCGTAGTCCAGATACTGCTTTCCTACGTTTTCTTCTTCCCACTGTCTGCAGACCTTGTATCCGACAGGGCTGAAGATGACTTCGCAGAGAAGTTCGGCTGCAGCGCCGGTCAGGGAGCATACAAGCACCTGAGCTGCTGACCATCCGAAGAAATGATAGGAGACGATAAGAGCAAAAGTAAGATTGTCCACAAACTGTCCGATCCCCGTAGACACGAAAGATCTTACAGCGAAAGCCTTATATCCGCCGTATTTCAGTCTCCTTGCCACGAAATAGTTGAGGAAGGAGTTGGTGGCCGCGGCTGCAAGCATTGCTATGCTGCTTCCGAGAACAACGTACCAGCTGCCGCCGAATGTAGCATTGAGGCCATCGTTTACTTCAATCATGCCTGTTGAATAGTATTCGCCCCACATTCCCGGAGTCATCGACATCAGCTTAAAGATCAGAGTCGCAAAAAGATTGACCGCCAGCGCAAGAATCGAGATCTTGGCTGCAGCCTTAGGGCCAAAGCGTTTGCATATCATATCCATACACAGAAAGCTGATCCAACTGAGAACAAATCCGCAGTCCAGTGCGAAATATTTGACGGAAAGCAATTCCTTGTTGGCAAGAAGGTTCATCATGATAACGCTCACGACGAACATAGTAATGACAAGTGACGGGACATTACGCAGCAGAATGCGGTAATCGTCCATCTCTTTTCTGATGAGATCCATATTAAATAGCTCCTTTGGTTTTATTTTTTTACAAGCAGGATATCGGACCCGAACTGCTTGGAACCAGCCCGTATCTGAGCGGTACCTGCAAATTATGACACGGCTGGTCCGTAATGTCAAACACCTGATCAGCTCGACGCATGACCAGGTGAAGTAATACCTCAAAAGCAATTGAAAAATCGCTGAAAATATGCCAAAATTGAGTTGCTATACTAAAAATTTAACAGATTATCAGCGATTTCGTTGTTGAGCGATGAATTAATTCATCGTCTTTTATGATTTTATCAATGAAGCAAAGTTCCGTCAACAAAAATTGCTGAATAAATTCAGCGAGCAGAGCCGTCACCGGACGCACTCGCTGCTGAATTGTGATGAATAATAGTTTTGATCCGGAGGCAATGCTATGGACTTTCTTGATAGAATCAAAAAATACTGTGAAGAGAACCACATCTCTGAAGCACATCTGGCACAAGAAGCAGGTCTGTCAAAAGGTCTGATCCCGAAATGGAAAAACAAGGGTTTTTATCCGAGTTACAGATCGCAGAAAAAGCTGGCCGCCTGTATGAATATGACTGTAGAAGAGCTGATGCGGCAGGAGCCTGATGATGCTGTTATGTCTGCCGCACACGGGGCGGATCTTGTCCGTGAATCTGCCGTCAGATATATACCGTTGCTGACAGGCACTCCGGGCGACGGACCCGTCGATCCGCTTATGGTCAAGCGATATCTTCCGGCATTTTCCGAAACAGTTGAGGATCCTGACAGATGCTATGCAATGGAAATGCCCGACAGCAGTATGCTGCCTGAATACTGCGCAGGTGACATCATAATTGTCATGAAGTGTTCCGAACCCGCGTCAGGAGACGTTGTGATTGCGGATACACCGGGTGAAGGCCCTATGTGCAGAAAGCTTATACGTAAAAAGGACTGCATAATCCTTCAGCCATATAACAGGCATTATGATGCTGTCTGCTACAGATATGAGGAAATGGAGGAGCTGCCCGTAGTATTCAGCGGAAAGGTCATCGGAATGATCCGCAATATCAAGAGTTCTTCTGACAGTGTCAGAGAATAGATCCACATCCTAAAAGCCGGGAATGCGCGCAATGCATTCCCGGCTTTTCATACTGCCTGCTGATGCGGCATCAGTCCTCTACTCTGATGCTTTTGATCTTCTGATCGACAAGAGGCTTGTCTCTCATGTTTCTTTTGCTCATCACGATTTTGTCAGCGACATCCATTCCTTCTGTTACCTTTCCGAACGAAGCGTACTGACCGTCAAGATGCGGAGAAGTCGAGGTCATGATAAAGAACTGTGATCCGGCCGAATCAGGATCCATCGCTCTTGCCATTGAGAGTACTCCTCTCTCATGCTTCAGATCATTCTTAAAACCATTCGCAGTGAACTCGCCCGGAATCGTGTAGCCGGGACCGCCCATGCCTGTTCCCTGAGGGCATCCGCCCTGGATCATGAATCCCGGAATGACTCTGTGGAAAATCAGTCCGTCATAGAATCCTTCATTAGCCAGCTTCTCGAAATTCTCTGCGGTCTTAGGCGCGATGTCTTCATAGATCTCGCCCTTCATGATTCCGCCGTCTTCCATCTCGATTGTAAATCTTTTCATAGATCGTTCCTCCGTAATTATTATGAAACATGTCAGTAATGAAATATCCGATACATTACTCGACCGACTTGAGTGACTCTGTCATCGACACGCTGCTCAGTCTCCTTCGCATAACCAGACTGACAAATGCAGAGAAGACGAATGTCAGAAGGACAGCCAGCGCTATATTCTTATTCTCAAGCCTCGGTTCGAAGTATATCATTTTGACAACTATATTGTCGATAACAAAACCAAGCAGCCATTTGCCCAGAGGTATTCCGACCAGCGCGGCGATCGCAGTCAGGAATATGTTTTCACGGAATACGTACTGTGCTACTTCAAGCCGATTGAAACCGAGGACTTTGATCGTCGCGATCTCTCTGATGCGCTCTGTTATATTGATATTGGTCAGATTATACAGAACGATGAACGCAAGGAGCGCAGCTGAGAGGATGACCACGTATACAACCAGGTTCAGACTTTCCATCATTTTTGACACGCTGTCTTTGACATCCAGACTGACAGAAACTGCGGCCGTGTTTTCATATCCTGCCGCTCTGGCCGCCGCAGCCCTGACAGTTTCATCATCCGCAGACTCCTCAGCCTGCCCTTTAAGCCTCACCAGAGCAGACTTTATACTCGGTTCGCGTCCGAACGCCTTCCGGTATGTGTTCTTGCTGACATATATACTGTCATATACATAATTGTCGCATACTGCCGATACGGTCAGTTCAGCCTCTTTGTAGCCGTCCCTTATTCTTATCTTATCGCCTGCGTTGATCCCGTAATCGTGGCTGATCTTTCTGACGATAACAGCCTCTCCGTCTCCCGGATACTCAAGTTTCTGATTTCCGTCATGAAGATCTATATACCTGCTGAAGCCTTCAGGGTCTGATGCCGTGCAGGTGACATCATAGTTTCCGGAATCCGAAAGTATGGTCACCTCGCCCTGATGGAGGAAGAAAATCTCATCCTTGCCGGCTCCGGAACCTGACATGTACTCCGTAAAATCTTTCTGGCGGTCAGCATTCATATTTTTACTGAATATCACCCTGAAATCATACAGTGATATCTCGCTGAACTGAAACTCCGCGACTCTGGCTATCGTTGTGTCAATGCCCATGCCGGCGATCAGAAGCGCCGTGCATCCGCTTACGCCTATTACCATCATAAGAAATCTCTTTTTGTCGCGGAAGATATTTCTGATCGAGACTTTATACAGAAAACTGATCCTGTTCCACAGAGGAGTGATCCTCTCAAGAAGTATCCTCTTGCCCGCAGGAGGAGTCTTCGGTCTGATGAGGTCAGAAGGCGATATCCTGAAGTCCTGGGCTATCGACACCCATGTAGAACCCATAGAGCAAAGCAGCGCGGCTGAAAGAGCCAGCAGTCCGAGCTTTGCATCCAGGACATATGCTACATCATCGCTGAAGTCGTACATCATTGTATACGCATCCCATATGACCGCCGGGAAAACCTTGCAGCCGATAAAGAATCCGGTCACTGCGCCAAGGAATGCCGCGCTTCCCGAGTAGAACATATACTTTCCTACGATCTGTGAATTGCTGTATCCGAGCGCTTTCAGAATGCCGATCTGTGTCCTCTGTTCATCGATCATCCTCGTCATAGTAGTCATGCATACAAGGGCTGCAATGAGGAAGAAGAACACCGGAAAGATCTTGGCTATGTTGCTGACTATGCTGGAGTTGCTGTCAAATGACGAGTATCCCTGGTTCTCTTCACATGAAAAAGCATAGGACTGTCCGTTTTCCATGTCGTCGATCTTCTGCTGAGCTTCGTCCAGCTTATCTTTGGCATCATCGAGCTTTTTCCTGGCATCATCAAGCTCTCTTTCAGCCTTTTCTCTCTCTCTGCGCAGTTCCGCTCTGCCCTCGTCAAGCTCATCCTGCATTTCATACAGCTCATCCAGACTGTCATCGGCCATTTCCATACCTGCGCGGGCTTTAGAGAGGTTTTCCTCGAGCAGCTGTTTGCCTGCAGCGGCTTTCTGCGCCTCCACTTCCAGCTGTGCCAGTCCGCTGTTTATTTCGCTGATACTTTTTTCGGCACCCTCGATCTGACCATCCAGCTGAGCGATCTGCGTTTCCAGAGCAGCAATCTGAGCATTGATCTCCTCCGCGGATTCAGGCTCCGCTTCTGCCTGCTGCTCAAGGGCGCTCACCTGACTTTCCAGTCCGGCTTTTGCTGCTTCAAGCCGTCCCTTTCCTTCTTCTGCCTGACTCAGGCCCGCCTGTGCCTCAGCTTTTTTATCGGCAAGAGCGCTGATACCCGATTCGGTCTGAGCGAGCTTTGTCTCCAGACCTTCTATGGTCGTCTCAAGGCTTGCCTTGTTTTCATCGATTTCCTGTTCAGCGTCATCGATCCGCTGCTGTCCGTCATCCAGCTCATCCTCAGCATCCTGAAGCTTTTTTTCCGCATCTGCTTTCTCATCTTCATATTTCTTCAGGTTGTCTTCATATTCCTGTTTTTTCTCATCCAGCTCTTCCTGGGCATCGTTCATGGCGCTCTGACGTCTCGCTGCTGTGATGCGTTCTGCCAGGTCTTCCATGCTGTCCTCTGCGTCTTCGAGGATCTCTGATTTTTCATCGGAGAAAGGCGCCGCGTCCCCCTCGAGTGTCAGATAAAGCTGTGTGTAATAGTCAGTATCAAATTCCGATCTTTTTATAAAGAAAAAAGTCTCAATACTGCCATTGCCTATGTCTGTCGATCCCCTCTGATAGTCCAGATATATCGGAGTATTGACAGTCCCGACGATTTTGTACCTGCGGTGTCTGAACTTCTCCAGAGTATCTTCATCATTAGTATCGGTAAGAACGACGGTATCGCCGACCTTATAGCCTTCACTGTCAATATGATAATCATCTATGACGCATTCATCGCCGTTTTCCGGAAGTCTTCCGTTTACGAGCCTGAGTGTGTTGATGTTCCCGGGCAGGGAGATTGCTTTGAGAGCAAACTCATCTCCGTCTCCGGATGAAGCCAGGACATCTATCTGTACAGAACCCTCTGCATCAGTAACTCCTCTTTCGGCTTTAGCTATTTCCACACTGTCATCGTCTGCTCCGTATGAAGAAACGATCATATAGTCGTACAGCCTGTGTTCCTCAAGATATTCGCAGGCTGTCTTCAGCATTGACGGTTTACAGTCCCTCAGGCCGGAAAAAAAGCCCACTCCAAGAGCAACGATCGCAAAGATCGCCAGGTATCTCGCCAGCGATGTGCGTATTTCTCTGAGAGTGGATTTTTTAAGCATTTACCATTCGATTTCTGAGATCGGCAGAGGTTTTCTGTTGACCTCGATACTCTGTACTCTTCCGCTTCTCACGCTTATGACCCTGTCTGCCATCGGTGTGATAGCCTTATTGTGAGTGATGATTATGACCGTGGTGCCCATGTTCCTCGCCTGATCCTGAAGCAGCTGCAGGATCTGTTTTCCGGTCACATAGTCGAGCGCTCCGGTAGGCTCGTCACATAAAAGCAGCTTAGGATTCTTGGCAAGCGCTCTGGCTATTGCGACCCTTTGCTGTTCTCCTCCGGATAGCTGGCCCGGGAAATTGTTCATTCGTTCCTCCAGCCCTACGGCTTTAAGTGTCTCCCTTGGATCCAGAGGATCCTTGCAGATCTGCGTAGCCAGCGAGACATTCTCAAGCGCTGTCAGATTCTGTACCAGATTGTAGAATTGAAATACGAAGCCTATATCATACCTGCGATAGTTTGTAAGCTCGCGCGTATTCATTTTGCTTATCTCCCTGCCGTCGAGGACTGCTCTTCCGCTTGTAAGAGTATCCATCCCGCCAAGGATATTGAGAAGTGTGGTCTTGCCGGCGCCTGACTCGCCTACAACAACTGCGAGTTCTCCTTTTCTGACACTGAAAGACGCATCCGCCAGGGCTTCAATATCCACTTCTCCCACGTGGTAGACCTTGCGGACATTCTCAAAGAGGACATAAGGCTCTTCATCAGGCATGTCCCTCTCTTCTGCTTCAGCTCTCGCCTCTGCCAGTTTTCTGATCATCTGAATCTCTTCGTGTCTGTCCATAATCATATGAAAATATTGATGCATCCGATAACAAGTCCGATCAGAGCTCCGAGGCTGACGATCATCCGGAGTTCCTCATTCATCACCTGAACCACGCCGCGCTCAAGTTCCTCGACAGACATGGAATTGATCTTATCCTCCACGACCTCTGCGACGTCGATGCGGCTCAGCGCCGAGTTCACTGCATTGACCACCGACTCGCGGTAGGCTGCGATGATTTTGGCTCTTACAAAATCAGGATCATAACCGGCCTGCTCAAGTACATGAAGCGGGGTCCGGTTGCCAAGGTCATGTATCCTGCTTTCTGTTATCTCGTTGATCATGCCCGGTGCTTTTGCATCGATGAATTCTTCCATCTTCTCGCTTACTGACCGCATGACCATTTCTATCAGATTGTCAGTGACAAGCATGTTGAGGATGCCGGATTTTGCAGCCTGCTCCCTTATCATCCTGGCGCCTTCATCGCGGACAACAGCCGGAATATCCATCCTGTGCACAGCATCCGTGATCTTGACTTCAAGGAGCTTGATAAAGCTGTCCTCCAGCTTGTTGTATTTCTCTTCGCTCCCTGTCAGGATCGCCCCTGTGACCCGGATATCCTCATCAAGAATGCTCATGGCTTTCTCGATCAGGGGCATTTCCACTTCTTCTGTAAGGAGCTTCCCGGATATATCCTCCATGGTGAACAGATCGTTTTTGACGATCTTTCCCGCTGCCTTGGCAAGCCTGGCTTTTCCTTTCGGTATCGCTCCGGGCGTGAAAGGCACTCTGTGCCCGAATATCCTTTTTTCCTCATGAGGGAAAAAGAGCATTTTCACCGCTATGTAATTAGTGAAATAACCTATGACCGCGCCCACAAGAGGCGGAAGAATATAGTGTGTAAATAATTCCATGATTTCTTACATTCTTTCTCTGATCTCAGCAGCATTCATACGCAGTGTCTCGTGATGTGTTCCGGCCCTGCCGACCAGATGTGAGGCTATCCTGCTGAGATCTTTGTTCGCTCCGATGATCCAGAGTATATCGCCTTCCTCGATCAGCATATTGGCATCCGGCATTTTATAAGCATAGCCGCCTCGTTCAAGCCCGAGTATCATGCAGTTGGTCCTGTCAGTGATACCGCTCTTTTTGATAGGTTTTCCGATGAATGATTCCATACCTCTGACAGGTATTGCTGCACATGTCAGTGCATGTTCCCTGTCAGGATATGCTCCGTCAAGGAAAGCTTTGAGCGTCCGGATTTCGATTTTTTCCGTTAGTCCGAGTGTTTTACTGAATGTTTCAAGGGACTGTCTGTCGCCTATAACGTATACTCTGTCGCCCTGCTGCAGGCTCATCTTTGCGCTAGGCATGACGATCTTTTTATCTCCCCTTTTGATCTTTACGACATAGACCGAATCCCTTTTCCCCCATCCGAGGGTCATAATGGAACTGCCGGCATAGGCTGCCCCTTCCGGTACGTTCCAGCTGAATATGCTGAAATCTTCTTCGAGCCAGTGCTGCTCGCTGCGGCTTCCGCCCCTTTCTTCCATCGTCTTCTGGTTAAGGTTGGAAAAGAACTTTGCTTCGAGCTGGAGATAATAAGTAGCTACGAAGTCACTTCTGGCTATGAGGAAGATCGCTGCCGGAGGCAGGATGAGGAGAACCCCGGTCATGCCGAAAAGGTCTATCAGCGGGATGGCAGCTACTACCATCATCAAAGCAGCTTTTATCATTACGATGGCCGCAAGCGGCGGGCGGTTTGACATGCTGTCCATCCACAACTGCGTGAAAGCGACATTGCGGTTGCCGAAATACGGTCTTGCGAAAACGATCATAACGGCGTATATGAGAGCGGTGCTTATGATCCTGGAAGCCATGTTTCCTGTGATGCCGGCCAGTACAGGCTGAAGCAGGTTACAGCCGGCAAGCGCTGCTACAAGCATGATGCTTCCGTAGACAGCGATCTTGATCAATGCGTCCTTAAGCACGATCTTCCATTCGGAGGTATGCTCAGCCGAACTCTGATCATCAGAAGTATAACTGTTTATCCTCTTTCTCATACGCTCCGGGATCATCGAAGTGATGCCGTCTACTATACGATCCGACTGCCTGATCAGTACAGGCGTGAAAATGATCGTGAGTATGGAAGCAGCTACTATTACCGGATACAGGTAATCTTCTATGACCCCCAGAGATATGCCCAGGCTTGCGATGATGAATGAAAATTCTCCGATCGGGGCAAGAGAGACTCCGCCTCTGACCGCCGTGTCTATATCCTGTCCTGAAAGAATCATTCCAATAGTGGCAAATATGAGTTTCGCAACGACCGCGATCACTGCGATCGGAATGATCGAGGTCCATTTTTCTGCTATGATCGCAGGTTCAACGAGCATACCGACTGACAGGAAAAATATAGCTCCGAACATATCTTTGATGCCTGCCGTAGCACTTTCGACCCTGCCTACATATCTGGTTCCGGCAAAGAAGGATCCTGCAAGGAACGCGCCAAGTTCCATTGAAAACCCGAGCTGCTTGGCAAGCAGGGCCATGAGGAAACAGAAACCCAGGCTAAGCAGTGTCAGCATCTCATCACTCATGTATTCTATTGTCTTGTCGAGAAGGGTCGGAACGAAGAATATGCCGAGAATAAGCCATATGACAAGGTAACAGAGCATCAGCGCCAGATGCATCCCTATCGCCACCTTGCTCCCGCCCCGGCTGACTGACATTGTTGTCAGTATCACCATCATGAAAACAGCGATCACATCTTCCATCACCAGCGATCCCATGACCAGCCCTGCGAACTTCTTTTCCATCAGGCCCATTTCCTCAAGACATTTCTGGATAACTACAGTAGAGCTGATCGAGAGCATGACACCCAGGAACACGGAGTCCATGACACCCAGACCAAGCAGGAGTCCGAAGCCGTATCCGACAAAGAGCACACCGCCCATCTTGACCAGTGCTGAAATAATAGCCGTGCTTCCTATATCCGCGATCTTGTGAAAATCGAATTCAAGACCTATATGAAACAGTATGATAACGACACCGATCTCACTCCAGGTCTCGATCGACGCAGCACTCCCTATGTCCAGGAACATCGGAAAATGAGGCCCGATCAGAAATCCCGCGACAATATATCCCAGGATCGTAGGTATCCTGAGTTTTCTGAACAGTATGGTCACTACTGCAGCAGTAGTGAGCATAACAGCGAGATCTATTATCAGCTGAGGTACTTCCATTTTCTTCCTTTCTAATACTTGAGCCCTGTCCTTACCGACTTCCAGTCCGGCATAAATCTGTCCATAAGCGCGTAGAAGTCTTTCCCGTGACCGGGTACGACAGTATGGACCAGCTCATGAAGAATAACATAGTCAAGCTCATGGTCTGTCCTTGTCGCAAGCATAAGGCTGAAATTCAGATGATTGGTCCTTGTGTTACAGCTTCCCCATCGTGTGTGCATATCCCTTACCGTCCAGCTGCCGCAGCTTAATCCGGTCCTTCTTTCTATCTCCGGAAGACGGGCTTCGATCCGCCGCCTGAGGGATTTTCTCAGTGCTTCTTTTTCTGCGCGTGTTTCAGGCTGAGGATGGGCAAGAGCTCTGGTACGGACCTTTCTGATTCCCTTATCTATCCATTCGCGTTTTGAGCGCACAAAAGCTATGATCTCTCTGTCAGAGACTATGTATGGTACACTCACCGTGACTCTTCCGTCCGGTTCGTGTATGCGCATATTCATCCTTTTGATCCGTTTGCGGGTCACTTCGACCGCAAGTCCGTCAATATATATCGTTTTAGTCATACACAGTTATTTTATCAAAATTTCACTCAATAATACAGATACCGCCGCGCGCTCCTGTATAACACAAAAGGCGGGAGACCTGATGGCCTCCCGCCTGATTATTTTACAGAATTGCAGCAGATCTGCGAACTACTTCCAGCAGTCTACCTTGTCTTCACCAAGACCGATATTCTTAGCATGGAATACAGGTGCCTTTCCTGCAGCTTTCTGATCTGTGTAGTCCTTGAGCGCCTTTATAGCAACTCCGCCGATGATAGCGATAGTCGGAATGTTGCATACAACCATGAGTCCCTGGAACATATCAGCGGTATCCCATACAAGACCTGCGCTTGAGATAGCTCCGAGGAATACAAGCACGATAGCGATCACTCTGAAGATCACGAGCTCTGTCTTGTTCATATCTCTCTTAAGGATGAATGCGAAACATCCTTCGCAGTATGAGTAGTTACCAATCAGAGTAGTGAAAGCGAACAGTGTCATCGAGATAGCGATGAAAATCGGGCCGAATCCGCCGAGTGAAGTGTGCAGGCATGTCTGTACATATCCGGCAGCATTGGCTCCGCCGTCCTCGAGCACGAAGTCAGCAGGATTGACATCCATAGTGGACAGGCACATGAATGCTGTTGCAGAGCAGATCAGCAGTGTGTCGATGAATACGGACAGTGTCTGTACCAGACCCTGCTTGACCGGGTGAACAACGTCAGCCTTAGCTGCGGCGTTCGGCGCTGAACCCATACCAGCCTCATTGGAGTACAGACCTCTCTTGAGTCCCCACATGATTACCGATCCTGTGAATCCTCCGAAGATCGCCTGGAAGTCGAATGCGGTCCTGAAGATCAGTCCGAACATTGCTCCGAAATTCTTTGCATTCAGTACAAGTACGATCAGTGAGATTGCTACGTAGAGGACGCCCATTACAGGAACGAGGAATCCGGTTACATCTGTCAGCTTCTTTGCTCCTCCGAGAATCGTAGCAGCAAAGAATACTGCCAGGATCGCTCCGATAACCATCGGTGTCGACTTCTCGTTATAGAATGAGAATGTAGCGAATGTCGACTGCAGATTGAAAGCAGCGAGCATATTGTATCCTACTGCGTATGTGAAGATGATGAGGATGGAGAAAATGACACCAAGCCATCTTGCTCCAAGCGCATTCTGCATATAGTAGGAAGGTCCGCCGTAGTATGTGCCGTCATCAGCTTTCTTCTTATAGATCTGAGCCAGTGTTGACTCTATGAAAGCATTGGCTCCGCCAAAGATCGCTGTGATCCACATCCAGAAGATAGCTCCCGGACCGCCGAGGATGATAGCAGTACATACACCGATGATGTTTCCTGTACCAACTCTGGAAGCCGTGGATACCATCAGAGCTCCGAATGATGAAATGCCCTTCTCATCCGAAGGCTTTTCGGTTACTACCCTGAACATCTCAGGGAACAATCTGATCTGTACAGCTCCGGTCCTGATAGTAAAGTAGATACCTACTGCGATCAGGAACAGCGGAACGATATAAGGCTGATACAGAATGTTGTTCATGAAACCTACAAATGAACTCATAATTTAATCTCCTTATTATTCCAATAATACCTGAAATGCCTGATGCGCGCTAATCAGAACGCACAAAAAGCCCCTTATTTGTGAAACAATTGTAGCAAATAAGGGGCATCTTTGTCCATATCAACAAGAGAATATGTATTAATGTATTCAATCGCCCTCTATTTCTTACTGTCTCTCGAGAGAGAAAACAGAAGACCTGCGATGCTGAGCACTGCAAACACCAGAAAAGCAGTGTGCATCATGGCAAGAACATCGGTCTGAGGCGATGCCTCCAGACTGTTTCTGCCCAGGACCGCTGATGTGATGATGCTCAGCACAGCCATTCCTGCAGACTGCCCGTATGTCCTCATCGTTGCTATGATCGAATTTGCTACGGCATAATCCTCTCTGTCGACACAGCTGAGGATCGCGTTGGTATTAGGAGAGGAAAACAGGGCAAATCCGAATCCTGTCAGGCACAGTGTGCAGATAATGTATACAAGAGTAGTTTCGCTTCCGATCCGGGAAAAGAGCAGCAGAGTGCATGTGCATATTCCCATTCCGATACTGGCGAGGATCCCGGGCCTGATCCGGTCAGACATGCTGCCGGTCATCGGCGAGAACAGAGCCTGGACCGCCGGCATAGTGATCAGTATGAGACCTGCCCTTGCAGATGATATCCCGAGGATCACCTGCAGATATATGCTGACAGTATAGCTTATAGCAAAGGTCGCTCCGTAATTCAGAAGAGCCGCCAGGCATGAGAAAGTAAATGTCCTGCTGCCGCTGAACATGCTGACTTTCATCAGAGGATCGCTTTTTCTTGCCTCGTAGAGGAAGAACGCCGCGAGCGCCAGGAGCCCGCAGGCCAGCACAGGAACCGCCGCCGGCTCAGAGCCGAGCTTGCTCATCCCATAAAGGCTGGAAATGATAGCGAAGATATAGAGCAGCGATCCAACCAGATCATTGCCGCTGTGCGGATTTTCCTGTTCGCTGTCTCTGTAACCGGACCTCAGGGCAGCAGTCAGGGCTGCCGCTGAAATAACGACTGAAACTGCGAAGATCGACCTCCATCCTATTGTACTGTTGAGAAAGCCTCCGATCACGGGACCGGTCGTAAGTCCTGTGTATGTAGCCGCAGTTGAATAACCCAGCACTTTTCCTCTCATCCCTGACGGATAAGAGCTGATTAGGATAGCATTGTTAGTGGAAAAGATCATGCCTGCGCAGACCCCTGCAGCAGCTCTCAGAGCGATCAGCAAACCGATACGGGTAACAAAAATGCATACGGCAGACAGGATGCCAAATCCGATAATGCCGGCCAGAAACACTTTTCTTCGTCCGGTCTTGTCTGCCAGCTTTCCCATAGGCAGGCTCATTGCCGCCACAGAGATCGTGTATGAACTTACGATCCATCCTACCGCCGCGGCGCTCACGCCAAAAAAGCTCTCAAGAGCCGGTATCGACAGATTGAGAGCGCTGGACATAAACGTCGTCATAAATGAGGTTATCATCGCTGAAGCGAGGACTTTTCTGTCACCCATTTTACTACATCTTTACGAAGTGGATCTCATTTCCGTGTGCTTTAAGGAGCTTGACAACATCTCTTGTTCCGATGAATACCGTAGCGGTGTTGTCGCATGGGTGTATGCCCATGACCCCATGCTCATAATCCTTGTCAAAGTACACGATCACATCCTTTTCCTCGTTATTCAGGATCCCGAACGGAGTGACCGCGCCGCGGTAAAGGCCGAGCTTTTCCATCAGATCGTCTTCTGACGCGAAGGTCAGCGGACGGGTGTCATGCTGCTTTCTGAAATCCTTGAGGTTGATTTTCTTGTCCTCAAGACATGTGATCAGATAGTATTTTCTCTTTTTGTCATCGCGTATGAAGAGATTCTTGGCTATGCGGTCCGGATAAGGAAGATCACAGTCAAGCATTTCTTCGATCGTGAACACAGGCTGATGCTCAACGATATCGTATTTGATCTTCTTTGAGTCAAGCAGATCGGTAATGTCTTTTTTGGTTAGAGCCATGCTGTTATCTCCTTATTTCTTACTGAGTGTTCCGAACAGGTTGCGGCCTATGGCAGAGCCGATATTGCCGCCGATCGTCCTTCCTTTCTTGCCGAGAACGGCTTCGCCGATACTCTTGCCTATCTCGCGTCCGATAGACCCTCCGGTGGATCTCATTACCTGACGGGTGCCGCTTTTGCCAAGGAAGTTATCAGCCAGATCTCCAATAGACCGTCTGCTTTCTTCCTCAATCTCTGCATCGTATACAGCCGCTCTTTCTTCCGGACGGGCATACGATGTCTGATCCGCGCTCTGCATCTGAGGCTGTGCTTCATCCGGCGCGGACGCAGGTGTGTTGAAATCTGCGCTGTATGTATAACCGCCTCCTGCCTGGACCGGCGCGGAAGTTTTGCCTGTTATGACTTCGTAAGCCGATACGTTTTCCACCATTGATTCGTATTTGCTGTTCAGTATGGAACTGCTTACGATCTCTGCGCGCTCTTCGTCTTCGAGCGGACCCATGCGGCTCTCCGGCGGCAGGATGAAGGCATGTTCTGCCATGGATGGAGCGCCTTTTTCGTCAAGTACTGATACGACGGCCTCGCCTGTTCCCAGGCTGAGAAGCAGTTCCTCTGTATCGAACTGCGGATTGACTCTGAATGAGTCTGCCGCCGCCTTGACGACTCTCTGTTCCGCAGGCGTGTATGCGTGCAGTCCGTGCTCGATCTTGTTGCCGAGCTGGGACATGACCGCGTTAGGGATATCTCCCGGGCTCTGGGTAATAAAGAATATAGATACTCCCTTGGATCTGATCAGCTTGACTACCTGTTCGATCTTCTCAAGCAGGCTCTTGCTGGCATTCCTGAACAGGAGATGCGCTTCGTCAAAGAAGAATACCATCTTAGGCTTTTCCGGATCTCCCACCTCTGGGAGAACTTCAAAGAGTTCAGAAAGCAGATACAGCATGAATGCCGAATACAGTCTCGGCTTGTTGATCAGTGTCTCCGCATCGAGGATATTGATGATCCCGCGTCCGTCCGGCGCTGTCAGGAAGAAGTCCCTGATGTCGATGGCCGGTTCGCCGAAGAATTGATCAGCACCTTCTGCCTCAAGAGCCACGATCGCGCGTATGATCGTGGACGCGGACTGCTGAGGGATGTTGCCATAGTCCATTTTGAACTCCGCTGAGTGGTCAGCAGCATACTGGAGCATGGCCTTCATATCCTTGGTATCTGTAAGTATCAGGCCGCGGTCATCGGCGATCTTGAAGATGACCTGCATCAGTTCGCTCTGTGTATCGTTCAGGTCAAGCACCTGTGAAAACAGCTGCGGACCCATCTCAGATACGGTCGTGCGAAGCGGTGTGCCTTTATTGCAGTAGATATCGAAAATGGATACCGGATACCCCTGATACATAAAGTCCTCACGGATATCAAACCTGTCGATTCTTTTCTGCATCCCTTCGTTGTCGTCACCCATGACGGCTATGCCTGCCATATCGCCTTTTACATCTGACATGAAAACAGGTACGCCGAGATCCGAAAAACTTTCAGCCAGGACCTTGAGTGTCACTGACTTCCCTGTACCCGTCGCGCCTCCGATGAAGCCGTGTCTGTTGGCCTTGTCCGGGCGAAGGTATATTCTGTCACCCAGGCCGTCTTCATTGCCGCTTCTTGCAAAATATATCAAGCCGCTGTCTACCATGCCTAGCGCTCCTTTCGTGCTGCTCTTTAAGATCCGGCTGTTTGATCATATTAATGTGATAGTAATTATATCACAATAACACCAAGGAACTCTTTACTATTATGTTATAATAATACGGTCTTTCGGCCGCCGGTGCGGCCGTTCCAATATGCCGTAAGGAGGCAGCATTAATGTCACTTAATATAAACGATAAGATTCACGGATTTACAGTAACAGCCATAACAGATATCAGAGAGTTCGAAGGTCAGCTTATCGAGATGACGCATGAAAAGACGGGCGCGCGTCTTGTATGGGCGAAGAGCAGCGAGGAAAACAAGCTCTTCTCAGTAGGGTTCAGGACCCTGCCTGAGGACAACACAGGCGTGTTCCACATCCTGGAGCATTCAGTCCTCTGCGGTTCTGAAAAGTTCCCTGTCAGAGAGCCTTTTGTGGAGCTGCTCAAAACGTCAATGAACACTTTCCTCAACGCAATGACCTACTCAGACAAGACTCTGTATCCTGTATCGAGCCGCATGGAGCAGGACTATCTCAACCTGATGGAGGTATATCTGGACGCGGTATTCCGGCCGAATATTCTCAACAACCCTGATATTTTCCGCCAGGAGGGCTGGCACATTGACACAGACAGCAACCCGCCTGTCTACAGAGGAGTCGTATTCAATGAGATGAAGGGAGCGATGTCTGATGTAGATCAGATCGCCGAGAGGACTCTGGGCAAGCTTCTCTTCCCTGACACATGCTACGGCTTCAACTCAGGAGGCGACCCGGAAGCGATCCCGGATCTGACCTATGAGAGCTTTGTTGCGAGATACAGGAAATTCTATCATCCGTCCAATGCTTATTTCTATCTGGACGGAAATATCCCGCTGGACAAAACTCTGAGCATGATCGATTCCTATCTGCGCAGCTATGACAGGCTTTCCGATATTCCTGAAATCGGTTATCAGAAACCTGCAGCAGCGGATGAGAGCTGTGTTTTTGAAGTAAGCAGTGAAGATGCAAAAGCTATGATCGTGTACGGCAGGATCGCCGGCACCTGGGAGGACAGGGACAAGCTGCTCGCTCTCAGCGTGCTCATCGAGCAGCTTGCCGACTCGAACGAATCGCCGCTCAAAAGAGCGGTCCTGTCCTCCGGACTCGCCGAAGACATGGAGATCTACGTATCCGACGGGATATTACAGCCTTATCTGATGCTTGTATTCAGAGGCATTGACCCGTCCGCTTGTCCTGAGATCTCTGCAGCGGCATCCTATGAAGATCAGGTCCGCGCCGCCGGAGACAGACTTCTCGCGATCGTTTCCGAAGTATCCGGAAAAGTCCTTGAAGACGGTATTCCTGCAAGGGATCTTGAAGCTTCCGTCAACCAGCTGGATTTCAGATTCAGACAATATCCTGAGCCTCAGGGTCTGTACCGCGCAAACGCGGTCTTCAGCTCCTGGCTTTACGGAGGAGATCCTTCTCTGTACCTGAAGACGGATGAGGCAATCAGTAATCTCCGCAGATCGATAGCCGGGAACATAATGCCGCAGCTTCTGAAGGAATTCTTTACAGATACCGATCCTCTTACAAGACTCGTTCTCCTTCCATCCGTAACCGCGGGAGATGAGAAAGCAGCTGCAGAAGCAAAGCGTCTGTCAGATATCATGGATTCACTGGATGAATCCGGAAAAGCCTCCGTTAAGGACAGCTGCCGCAGTCTCAGACAATGGCAGGAAACACCTGACAGCGAAGAAGCTCTGGCTTCTATTCCTCAGCTGGATCTCAGGGATATAAAACGCGAGCCTGAGCTGATTGGCACTCATGTAAGCAAAAAAGACGGTGTCACGCTGCTCTATCACCCGGTTACAACGAACGGGATCGTTTATATCAACGCCTACTTCCCCGTTGCCGACCTCGCGTATGAGGAGCTTCCGGCAGCAGCGCTGATCACGGAATTCTACAAAGATCTGCCTACAGAACATTACAGTGTTACCGAGCTTCAGAATGAGATCCGTATGTATGTCGGTTCTCTGTCATTCGGGCTGGATATCCTGGCAAAAGATAACGACTGCAGCGTATGCACTCCATGCATCAGAGGCCGGGCCGCCGTGCTGAAAGAAAATCTCAGCCACGCCGAAGATCTGCTGATCGAGATCATGACAGGGACTCGTTTCAACGACAGGGAACTGATGAAAGAGCTTGTAACACAGATCGATGAAGAAGGCCGCAGGTATGCCGTCTCATCCGGTCACAGGCTGGCCGTTTATGCTGCGAGGTCGCACTATTCGGCGCGTGATGCTGCTTCCGAAGCGGTCAACGGATATACCTTCATACAGTATATGCATCAGATGAATGAACACTTTGATGAGAAAATCGACGGATTTGTCAGTTTTGCATCTGATCTGATCGCCAGAGCAATTGTGAGAGAAGGCGCGTTCATAAGCGTGACAGCCTCCGAACCTGCCGACATGAGCAGACTTATCTCGATGCTTTCATCCGGAGATGCGCGGAAAGCATCTGCAGCCTACAGATCTTCCCTTCCTGTTTCCATGGGCATACAGGTCCCTGCTTCTGTATCCCACTCAGTCATGGCTTATGACCTTTCGGAGATCGGGATCTTGCCGGGCGGCAGCATGTCAGCAGCAGCCAACATTCTTTCGCTGGCCTATCTGTGGAATGAAGTAAGAGTAAGGGGCGGAGCGTATGGCGCTTCTGTCAATGCCAGCAGGACAGGAAGCTATTTCTGCTATTCATACCGTGACCCTGAACCGGCGAGATCGCTCGGAATATACCGCAGCTGCTCTGATTTCCTGGAAAACTTTGCCGGCTATACCAATGATGAATTAAGCGGGTTCATTATCTCGACCATCGCGTCCACAGAACCTCTTATTTCACCGGCAGCCAAGGGCAGAGCTGCAGATGACTTCTGGTTTTCAGGGTTTACTGACGAGGACCGTATCCGCGTCAGAAAAGAGATCCTCGAAACTTCAGGATCCGATCTTGTCAGCTGGAAGCCTGCATTCGATGCCCTTTCATCATCAGGCTCTGTCTGTGTGATCGGTCCGTCATCTGCGCTGGAGACCTGTGAAGGCCTTACCACTGTGACCATATAAGATCAAAAAAACGCTCTGCCTTCCGACAGGCAGAGCGTTTTATGATGCTTGCAGTTGTTTTACAGGCCTTCAGCCTTATATATCTGAGTATAGCTTCCGTCTTCATTGCAGATCACCATTGTCTCCATCTCATCATGATCCGGATCAAATAAAGGCTCCGGCGCAATGTACTTTACGCACGTACCGCAGCTTGAGCTGAGGTTCCTCGGGACAGGCATCGTTCTGGCCTGATATCCTTTTGACTTGCATAGTCTCTCATATCTGATAGATCCGAAATGCATGAAGAAAGTTGCTATATATGTATTCATTTTATGCTCCTTATTATTCGTGCAAACATTATAGCACAAAAAACCGGCTGAACAATCATGTCAGCCGGTTTCATCGCGTTATCTGGAGATCTTGAGCAGATACTCTCCGCCTTTGTCTTCCACTTCTACCTTATATCCCTGACTCTGGGCAAAACGGGTAACGTTTTCGCAAGGAGTCTTGCTGTCTACCAATACTTCGTAGTAGTCCTCGTTGCTCTTCATTGCCTTCTTCGTCATGATAACAGGGATCGGACAGGACTGTCCTCTTGCGTCTACCATGATACACCTCCGCGACTATGCTGCTTCAGAAGCTTTCTCAGCCTTTACATATGTATTTACCACACCGATCAGAGCGACTACGATGATGCCGATGATAACAGCGATCTTTCCGGCAGGTGTAGGGCCCTCGCCGCTTGCAGCGAGACCGAAGTTGTGGCAGAATGCTGCGCCTACGATAAGGCCGAGAACTGTTACTGCGCTGTCAGCATTTCCTTCGCCTGACATTACAAGCTGTCTGAGCGGGCATCCGCCAAGCAGCACGCAGGCAAAACCAACGAGGAGCATGCCGAGGCAGTTCCAGAGTCCGTCAGTGTGCGCTACCGGCTGCTCTGTCATGCCAAGCTTGAATCCGCCGAGGATGAGATTGGTGATCAGTGCAGCTACGAGGATCGCGATGAATCCCCACAGAAGTCTTGTCTCTTTGAAAAGAGCGAGATCTCTTACTCCGCCAACCATGCACAGTCTTGTTCTCTGAGCAAGAACTCCTACTACGAGTCCTGCAGCAAGAGAAAGTCCTATTGCGGCATGCATAGCTCCCGGGCCTGCGCCTTCCTCAGAGAAGAAGATGAATGCAGGCTTCGCAAGAAGCAGTACGAATACGATCACTTCAATGATAGGGAAGATGTATCCTTCTGCCTGTGTAAGGCTGTAGGTTCTCTTGAGCGAGTATCCGTTCTTGAGGAAGAAGATACCGCAGAAGATGCCGATAACGAAGCCTACCAGGCCTACCAGGGCATTCAGGTCTCCGCCTGCCAGTCTCAGGATCATTCTGAACGGGCAGCCGAGGAACATGAGACATCCGACCATCGCGAAGAATCCGAGAACGAATCTTGTCATAGGAGCGCTTCCGCCCTTTGAGCTGAATTCTTTTTTGGCGAACGCTGCGCCGAATGCGCCGAGAACGATTCCGATGATTTCAGGTCTGATGTACTGAACAGGGGCAGCTCTGTGAAGTCCGAGGCCGCCTGCTGTATCACGAAGGAAGCATGCGATACAGAATCCCATGTTCTTAGGGTTGCCGAGGTAAGCAAGTCCTGCAGCAATCACGCCGATGATCAGACCGGCAATGATAATAAATAGTTTGTCATTTTTCTTTTCAGTCATGTTTAATTACCTCCATAATCCACATTACCTTCCAGACAAAAAATTGTAGAGATGCTCCATAAACATCTCTACAAATTCTATTTCCTTTTGTTCAGCCTGACAAATTGACCCATTATATCTCAGGCTTCGCTATTATTGATAAAAGCTATAACTCAGCACCCGGTCTTTCTCACCTTATCACGCTCTGCGTCTTGGCTTCCCGTTATTGTAATCTCTGAAGAAGAGGACTCCGGTCACAAGTACTACTGCGGAAATGATCATGGTCAGTATCCTGACATCAAGTCTGGCAACAAAGAAGTATGCTCCCAGCACACCTATGGCGCCGCCCAGCATCTGCGTAAGTACAGCGACCATATCAAACTTTCCCGCTCTGATAAACTGAGGTCCGTTTCCGAATGCCATCAGAAGCGCAGATGCTCCCATAACTACAGGAAGCGTCGCAGTTACGCTCATTCCCAGTCCGCAGCACAAAGCCATGCAAGGAGCATATAACCCTACTCCTATATTCATGAGAATTCCGAGAATGACCATTACGAGGGCTGCTATCACAAGTCTGCCGCCTCTGAGACTGAGTCCCTCGCCGGCAAGACCGAACGGTCCGACCGCAAATACTCTGAGTGCCATCATGATACCGAGAATCATCATTCCCACGCCCATCATAAGCCTGACGCCCTGGATATTAAGCTTGGTAACGAGTGTCGATCCCAGAAACGCTCCCGCTACAGCGGCTGCGATGAGGACACCGAGTGTAAGTCCGTCAACGCCTGCGATCTTAGCAAAAAGAAACGCTTCGATGCACATAGGGAATGTGTCTCCGACTGTAAGCGTACCCGGGATATCGCCGTCCCTTACAGACTTTCCGAGCTTGAACGCTGCCGATGTCGTTGCATATGAGCCTATTCCGAAAACATCCAGGAAATTG
>ONHU01000009.1 GCA_900317675.1 uncultured Eubacteriales bacterium | reverse complement strand
GATCCCTCCCGGATACTCATCAAAAGCATATCTGTCGCTTACGATCGCAAACTTCAGGGCTCCGTCCTGCATGTAGGCATTGACGGACACCTCCGGTCCGTCGATAAATTCTTCGATAATGACTTTGCCTTCGAATGAATAATCGAGAGAAGCCGCGAAATGTTCTCTGATATCATCGGCTGATTCCACCTTGAAGCATCCTCTCTGACCCTGTGAGTCGACAGGCTTCATCATTGCCGGAAAATCAGTGTAAGCGAGCGCTTCTTCAAGGCTTCCCGCAGTGATGAACGCTGCGTTTCCCTCAAAGCCCTGACCGAGAGCTTCCCTCATCTTGCCTTTTGAATGGCAGGTCTCAGCCGTCTCATAGGAGATGAAATGCGGCAGACCAAGCATCTCGCTGACCTTCATGACTGTCGGCATAGCAAGATCCGAGCCGACTGAGTAGATGGCCATAACACCGTACTTCTGCGCGAGCGCGGCCACTCCCTCAAGACTCTTGATGTCTACCTGCTCGAAATAGTCAAGGTGAGGTATCCCGCAGTCGACTGTAGTGTAGCTGCAGCCGACGACCTTATACCCGCGTGCCTTGCAGTATTCGATCGCATCGATCTGGGCATTTCCCGCGCCCAGTATGAGAACTCTCTTTTCTTTATTATCATTCATAATGTCATCGCTTCCGCCATTCATATTCATGGCTCTACCATTTTCAGTTCCTGTGCAGTTCTGAGCGTGTCGTACAGATCGTAATCCACTTCCTTATACGGGTCGTCCGCATGAGCGGAAGTATAGTCGTCATAGTATTTGTAGAATTTTACTATAAGTTCTGCACTGTCTTCCCATCTCGCGAGATTCTTCTCTGACTGAGTACGCGCAGTGATACCATATCTCTCTTTCAGCGTCTTGCCGATATAGTCTGAGAGCTTGCGCTGTCCGGTCGCGACCATATGGTGAGTATCGAAGAAATCCTTCTGATAGTCAAGCCCTATCGCATCGATCTCCTGCGTGAAGTCGATAAAATCAAAGCCCTCTTCCTGTATGATCTCGGCGGCCCTGTTGACTCTCTGATGCCTGTAAAAGGCCTTCTCTGTGTCGAGTACATGAGGGAACTCCGCAAATACTATATGCGGGATCTCAGACTCTTTGCAAACCTCGAGAAATTCCCTCAGATAAGCCTCTCCTTTTTCATTGAGAGGAGCGGTCGAATCGTCTGCCGGATATATATTGTCCGAGCTGAACTTCGTGCGGTAAAGCGGAGTCATCGCGCCGCGAAGTCTCGCGTAGCCGTTTTTGTACATCAGCGCTCTGTCTTTGACGGAGTCATCTGTGATCTCGTTCCATCTGTAATGATATTTCAGAACAGGGAAGACCGTCTCCATCGGATGCTCCGACATCTCTCTGGCATAACGTACACAGTTAGCGGATATCGGCATGTTGTCGCCCAGAAGCCTGACGCAGTCTTTTGATTCGATCAGCTTGTCATCGGTATACAGCGCTCCGTTCGCCTCGATGATCAGGATCTGCGGATGCTGTGTCCTTTCGATCTCAGCAAGCTCGTATTTCCACAGCGGCACCGAATTGACCGCGAATGCATACGGATAGCTCGTGAGGCCATGCTCGCGGTAAAGCTCCGGCGCGCAGAAATCATTCATGATCTCGCTTGCTCCCATCACGACGATATCGAGGGAATCCGGTTCTTCAAGATAATAGCCCTGCAGTCTGAGTGATTCGCTGCTTCCGTCGTTGGCAAAAAGCTGCTGTGATACATGTACGATACCTGCTATTACAGCCGCAAAGAGTATCAGACCGGCTATGCGTTTTATATATTTCCTTTTCTTAGATACTTTTTTTGTCATCAGAATCCCATATATACAAAGTTGACGCCTTCAGATCCGGATCCGTATATGCCCAGCATGATCACTGAGACCGCGCCTGCCAGCAGGACGATCCACTGAAGCCACGCAGGTCTCCTGTCAAGGAGATCTCCCGGTGCTTCAAGGCCGCTTCTTTCGAGCCTGATACTGAAATACAGGATGACGGCTGCTCCGTAAGCTACGACTGCCAGATCGCTGAGCGCAAGATCGAGTTCGTGTATCTGACTGAGTGACAGATCCGTGTGCAGATCAGCCACCGAACGCCACATCATATCAAAAGCGCCCTTGATGTCAGGAGCAATGTCGAAATAATAGCCGATCAGAACGACAACGAAGGTCCTCACCATCTGGAAAAGCTTCCAGGCAGCTGACTCAGCTTTGATATGAAGCGCCTTGATCGCTTTCTCATAGGCCGGAGCCATGAGCGTCGAGAACATGATGACGAGTCCGTTCCACAGACCAAAGCCTATATACCTGCTGTTGGCACCATGCCATATTCCGATCAGCATGAATACTATGAGTGAAGCAAAGGCTGTCGGAAGCGTTCTGGATATGTGCTTTCCGGCCGAGGTCCTGCCGAAGGCTGTTCCGGCGAGTCTCTTGCTGATGTTCAGGAAGAGATTGGATACCGCGAGTGAATAGAAGACATATTTCTTCATCCAGGCTCCGAGTGTGATGTGCCATCTGCGCCAGTACTCATTGATCGATCTGGAGAAGTACGGCTGCCTGAAGTTGTTTTCGAGGTCTATTCCGAGCATCCTCGCGACACCTCTGGCTATATCTATCCCGCCCGAGAAGTCTGCGTACAGCTGCAGAGCATACATAAGCGAGGCAAAAAGTATCATCTCTCCCGGATATGAGCGGTAATCGCCGGCAACCATGTTGATCGCCGCGAAAAGTCTGTCAGCTATCACCAGCTTCTTGAAAAGGCCCCAGAGGATGAGCTCCCCGCCGGACTTGAATCTGTGCCACTCAGGGCGATGCTCCGCAAAGAGCTGCTCTCCCAGCTGATCAAAAGCACTGATCGGACCCTGTATGATCTGAGGGAAGAACGAGACGAAGAGAGCAAATCTGAACAGATTCTTTTCTGCTTTGACCGTGCCTCTGAATACGTCTATCAGATAGCCTGTCGCCTGAAATGTATAGAAAGATATCCCGAGCGGCAGGAGCAGGCTTACGATCTGTGCGTCGCCTGCCGCATGTCCGAAGAGATGCATCAGTCCGCCTGCCAGAAAATTCAGGTACTTAATGACGAAGAGAATACCGAAATTGGCAAGCAGCGCAGCGGCCATGATTCCTCTCTTGCGTTTTTCCGCGGCGCTTTTGAAAGCCTTTTTCTCTTCGGCGGTCCATACCCCTTTCATCGAGCGGACTTTCTGTTTTGTATCAGCTGAGATCTTCTCTATGCCCGCGGCTGCGAAATAGATCGTCAGCGTAGTGAACAGTATGAAGACTGTGTATTTGTAGCTGTTATATACATAAAAGAAATAGCTCGCCACAAGCAACACAGTCCACTGGTATTTCTTGAGTGGAAACAAATAGTAAATCAGGATCGTGATGCCCGCGAAAAGTGCGAATAACAGAGAAGTAAATGTCATAATCGGTGTTTGAATCAGCGTGTTTCAGCAAGCCTGCAGTGATAAACAGGCCGCTGTTCAGCTGCCCTTTGCTGAAATTCTCCCGGAGAACCAGCAGGAAAGGGCATTGACGAAAACGTATGTAAAGGTGTCGGTCAGACGAACCGGCACCTCATGTCTGTCCCGGCCGTCTTTACGGACCCGGATTGATCCTGCGGAAAAAAGATCCCGCCTTTGCACGCAGCAAAGCAGCAGCCCGTCCGGCAGCTTTGAGTCCGGTCCGTACGCACCTGTTCAGTACTGCTTTTGTCTGCTCTGCCTTCATTTCTTTTTCTCTATTTCCAGCACTTCCCTTACAACATACTGCGGATTCTGATTGATACACAGATATATCCTTCCGACATACTCACCTATTACCCCCAGGACGAGCATGATCATACCGCCGACCAGAATGTTGGTTGCTACAAGTGATGTCCAGCCTATCGCCATTCCCGGATAGGTCAGCTTGATCACCACCAGCACGATGATGACTATGAACCCGATCAGAGCCATCAGCATACCGAAGAAAACGGCGAGGCGCAGCGGTTTGATGGAAAAAGTCGTCAGACCGTTGATCCATGTGGACAGCAGCTTTTTGAGATTGTATCCTGAGCTTCCGCTTGCGCGTTCCTTCTGGTCTACCTGCACATTTCCTATGTTGCGTGTCGTTCTGATCAGCAGTCCTTCCATATGCGGATACGCGTTGGTATAGCGGATCATCTCCTCTATAACAAAGCGTTTTGCCAGAAAGTATACTGAGAGACTGAGATCTTCAGGCTTATCCATGAACATCCTGGCCATCTCGTTATTGGCCCATGATCCTAGTCTGCGGAAAGCAGATCTCTTGCCTCTGCCGTGATAATCCGCGCAGACCACATCGTAGCCGCCCTCCTGCATGCATTCGTAAAATTCAAAAATGGTCTCGATCGGTGTCTGACCGTCATCGTCGCTTACCGCGACCAGATCGCCCGAAGCGTGCCTGAGACCCGCCATTATAGCGCTCTGCTGACCGCTGTTTTTCGCGATATTGACCCCCATAACATTATCATATCTGTCATGAAGATCCTTTATCACATCCCAGGTGCCGTCAGGCGAAGCGTCATTGACCAGAATGATTTCTGCTTCAACATCCTCTCTCGACGCTACTGTTTTCTGAATCGTATCGACTACATCCGGAAGTGTATTTACTGATTTGTAACATGGTATTACAAAAGAAATAAGCATGTTTTAGTTTTCCTCGTTTATATTTCTGTGTATCTGAATATATAGTAGCCATGCCTGTTGGAACTGTCTGTGACGATATCCGACAGGTCTGAGTCTATATGCTCTTTCAGGATAATTCCGGGATGATCGGCCTTAAACTGCTCATAGGCTTCAACATCCTTCTGTGAGATGATGAAATTGACACCGGAGTGAGCAACAGGTCTGATCTCAGGCACTTCAGGATCTTCACCCAGAGCGACTTTGATAACGCCCTTTACGAAATCATATCCGGTCGAGAGCTTCACCAGGTCGCTGCCGATAAAGTCTCCGCCCATCCTGCCGCCGATCTCAATGATATTGATCCTGTCTCCGTCTATCTTGAGCTCTATATGCGCGGCTCCGTTTTCCAGGCCAAGCGTATCAAGAGCATGCTCGGAGATCGCCTTTACTCTGTTAAGCATCTCCTCAGAAAGAGGCGCCGGCTGCCTGTGCCCTGTCTCTATGAAGTAAGGAGCGCCGGTCGTGATCTTCTGAGTCGCCGCGAGGAACCAGTGCTGTCCTCTGAAGGAAATGTACTCGATGCTGTATTCATCGCCTTCAACGAATTCTTCAACGACAGCCTTGTCCTCAAAGCTGTATTCGCGGGCTCTTATGATCGCGTCTCTGAGCTTTCTCCGGTCGTATACCTTATGGACTCCCCTGCTCCCGCTTCTGTCAGTAGGCTTGACGATAAGAGGGAACTCCATATCGATGCTGTTAAAATCTGTTTTTGCATCCACAAGCATGCTTCGCGGACTCGGATCGCCGTTTTCCTCAAAAGCCTTTCTCATCCAGTGCTTGTTGGTGCTGATCTTAGTCGCTGCTGTCGTATTGCCCGGAAGACCCATCTCCTCTGCAACATAGTTGACCGTCTCCATTGCAAGATCAGATGCGATACTGACGATCCCGTCAATGCCGATACGTCTGCATTCCTCCAGGATCAGGTCTTTCTCCCTGATGCTTATCGGATAAAAGAAGTCTGCTGTCTTTTCACCCGGATCCCCCGCAGCCCATGCGAATACGTGGGTCTCAAGACCCATTTCCTTTGCCGCAGCAATTGCCGGTTCCTGAAACAATGCTGCTCCGATTATTGCTATTTTTCTCTTTGTTCCCATTGATAGCTCCTCATCCAAAAGACGCTCTCCCCCGGGGAAAGCGTCTCTCTTAACTGCATTACCGGTTTAATCCTCGGCATTAGGCCCGACATATCTCATGACGTAATTGATACTGTCTCCACCATAAGAGGAAAGTCTTCCCGCGGCTTCGCCCTTCTTGAGTCCGATAGAATTCGAGCTCCATCCTCCTCCGCTGCTTTCAACAATATCTCCGTTTCCGGCATACATACATGCATGGCCGTCATTATCATTGTAATCCGACCACTGTATCAGGACATCTCCCGGCTTAAGGTCGTCCAGTGTCAGATCGCAGCATCTTCCGATCTTCTCCCAGCATGAGAATTTCGAGAAGTTGTCGTCATTCAAATAGAGAGGCATCTTGCCGCGTCTGTCTGCATAGTATATTTCAGGATCCTCCGCACCGTGCGCGTATGCGGCGCCTACGAAGGTCAGGCATACATATGTCTTCTCATATCCGCTTGGCTTGTTGTATTTGACAGGTCCGCAGTTCGTACCGCAGAAATAGCAGCCTATCGCGTTGGCTTCCGGTTTATCACCATAGTTGAACGAATCGTCGTTGGCTATCTGTATCGCCCATGCGACTGCCGCTCTGGCTCCGTCCCCTGTCCATACAGCATAGAGATCCTGATTCTCTCCCTTGGCAGCCAGGTCTGTAACGGTTGCTTCATTGTTATACTCAACGAGCCCGCCCTCTTCTGTTGCCCAGCCGAGGAATTGGTGTTCACTGCACTCGAAAGGAACCGACTCAAGCGATGTGCTCTCTCCTACGTTGATGATCTGCTCATCTGTCTGCTCTTCCTCTTCGCCCTTGATGCTGGAATGGAATGTGACAGAATACGCATCTATTTCGTCGACCTTGACATCAACCGATGTCTCGGCACCGTCGTATCTGCTGTTTCCGAGAGCTTTGACCGAAATCTCAGCTTCTCCCTGTCCGACTGGAATGAGAGTTCCCTCCTCATCGACAGAAACGACATCAGGATTGCTCGATATATACATCACATCAGAGCCGGATGTTGTTTCAGTGTCAAGAGACTCCTTGATTCCCGGCAGCGTGAGGTTGTATTCGCTGCTTCCGGTCTTAACCGTCTGTGTCTCTCTCGGCTTGTAAGTGATCTCCACTTTTGCAGGCAGGGATTCGCTTACCTTTCTTCCGGCTGTCGCTCTGACACGAAGGCTTACAGGAGCATCGGCATCAAGGTACTCTGCCGGTACTTTGATCCTGAAAGATGCAGGCGCGCCTGTTTTAGGCATAGCTTTGCTTGCTATGATGTGGACACCGTGCTGTATTACGATCTCCTGCCCGTCTGCAACCGGTACTTCTCCTTCAATAAAAGTAGTATCCAGATCGGTGGTCACGATATCATTGGTGTAGACAGTGATACCGGATTCATCATCCGCGCCGGCGACAATCGTAGCCGCTGTTATCAGTATGAATGTTATCAGAAGTAAAGATATTTTTCTGAGCATAAAATCATCCGTTCTTCCTATTCATCAGCAGTATAAAAAGCTTTTTAATTTTACCATAATGTTTACAAACACACAACAAAATGATATTGTACAAAATGGATCAAAAGGGTGCAGAAAAAGGAAGAACTACCGACATGAGTGACATCAGGGACACAATATCAGAAGAAGAGATCCTGTTAACGGGATCAGAAGAAGAAAGCGGATCTGACGGCACTGTAACAGAACCCGCTGAAGCAGCTCAGCCTGAAACGGACGCAGTTATTTCCGTCGATGAAAATGCCGGGGAGACAGAGCCGGAGCCGGTAGAAACAGAGCCGTCGGAACCGGATCCGGAAGAGATGGATCCGGAGGAAATGGATCCCGAAGAGGCTGCTGTAGTTGCCAGGATTCTTGCCAAAGCCATGATTGCATCAGAGTTCTCCGGAAAAACGCCGGAGGAACTGGGGCTTTCAGACCATCATGTTCTGAGCGAAAAGGAACTGCTGGCAGCAGAAGCCGCAGAGCAGGCTGTCAGGAACAGTTTTTCAGGACGACTCAGAGCCGCGTGGAGAAAAACTGCCAGCATTGCCACACCGAACAACAAGCGCTTTGCGATCCCGGCTGTGATCGCCGAGGCTTTTATCCTTATTGCCCTGATTTTCGTGCTCATCAATTACGCGCATGTAGCGCCGCAGGACCCGGTCCAGTATACGGACAAGTCTGAGGGCGAACACATCACATGTGCCGATGGCCTTCTGATCTATAACGATGTAAGCGCTAAGGTGCCTACTGACGGAAACCTGAAATACAGCGTCTCATATTCATGGGCCGAGGATGATACGGATTATCCTTCTGTCCCTACCTCAGCGCTGGCCACATATACAGACGCCCCGGAAGGCGGAAAACCTGTCTATGAGATCTCGCTTTACAAGGACTCCTTTACTCCGAATGAAGCGATCCCTGCAGGGAAAGACCGCAGCAACTGGTTCTCCGGATGGTCGGAAGAAAAGTCTGAGGAACTGTATGCCTTCCCTCACAAAGTCAATGACATAAACGGCTTCTGCATCTCCAACCTGCATGCCGAAAATGTGACCGAGGGATACAGAACATATACTTATTATTTCGCTGTACAGGAGAACGGAGGTATCTCGGTATATGCTCTTGAGGGCATCTGCTACGATCCTCAGCAGCGGGATGCATTCAAAGAGATCATCAAGGAATCGATCGCATCCGTAAAATACGAGCAGAAAGAAGCATGACCGGCTCTTACGCCCCGCGTCTGACGCGGGGCTTTTCTGTAAGCAAAAAAGGAATCTGCTCCGGCAGACTGTGCCGCCGGAGCAGATTCCTTTTATATTGCGATATGTTGTACTAGCTGATTTATTTCTGTTATCTGATGTTCAGATGGATCTTCGAAAGCGCTTCTTCCGCTTTCTGCTTTGCTTCTTCCAGGGTGTCGCCCTGAGTGATGAGCTGTCCTATGCAGTCGTTGGTGCATGAGAATTTCCGGATTTTCTCTCCCGGCTCCGCAAAGATCCATATATCTGCATCGCAGTCATCTTCTATCTCATAGCTTTCCAGCACGCCGCTCCTTTCTGATGTGACCATCTGCGCAAAGCACGGCCTGCACGGTCTTTTGTCTTCTGAGATCTCAGAAACAAAATCTGTCTCTCCCAGAGCGGTCTCGATGATCATCCTGTTGATGTCATATCCCATATATATCGATGTCAGTTCAGGGATGCAATTGGCTCCGAGTCTTCCTGTCATCTCCAGGATATAGACCTTATCGTCCATAACCATCAGGTCCACGTTGACAGCGCAGTTGTCCAGTTCCAGAGCAGCGATCCCGCCGTACATCTGCCTGTTGAAATCTTCCAGCAGCGCAGGCTCCATAGGGAACGGCAGATAGTGTCCTGCCGGGATCTCATCGTGCTCTCCGCCTCTGACGTCGCCGGTCGGAAGCGCGAAGAGGACTTCGCCGTCAAGCACGAACGCGGTCGCGCTGAATTCGTATCCGTCGATATATTCTTCAATGATACAGTAATCCATGTGAGTCTCGGACATTGTCGCTGCCACCGCGTCAGCCAGGGATTCTCCCGGCATCACGATGTTGATTCCCTTGCTTCCCGCAAGGTCGACAGCCTTGACTACAAGCGGATATATCAGGTGAGCGCACTTTTCATCCGGATCATCTCCCGGCATGATCTCAACGAATCTCGCCGTCCTCACGCCGCACTTCTCAAAGTTGCGTTTCATCAGAAGCTTGTTCGTAGAAACTACCGCTGCTTCATGGGAGATCCCCTTGAGTCCGAGCTGCTCACATGCGTATCCGAGAGCCGGAACAGGTATGTCTACGCAGGATGTGACGATCGCATCTGCTTTATGCCTTTTCGCTGCAGCGAGAACTGCTTCCGCGTCTGTGATGTCAGTATAGTCGGCCTCATCGGCCAGAGAAAACCCGGGATAATTACCCTCGATGCTGACGGCCACTGTTCGGTGACCCATTTCTCTCGCGGCCCTGTACAGCCCGACCTGTCCTCTTCCTGCGCCCAACACTAATACTGTTTTCATGATCCTGTCCCGACTTTCACTTTCATAAGTCTACTTGGTATAGCGCATGACATAGTTCTTTCCGTATCCAAGAGACCTGAGTCTCCTTCCGGCTCCGCTCTTGACAGCTATGGAGTTGGCATCCCAGCCTCCGCCGCTGCTCTCTACCAGCTTGTCATTTCCTATGTACATGCACACATGTCCGTTATTGTCATTCCAATCTGACCATTGTATTATAACATCTCCAGGCATTAAGTCACTAATTTTCAGATCTTTACATGAACCTAATTTCATCCAGCATGAGAAAAGTCTGAAGTTGTCGTCGGTTTCATACATCGTCATCCTGCCGCGCTTGCACTCGCTCAGGATCTCAGGATCCTTGGCTCCGTGAGCGTACGCAGCACCGATAAAGGTCAGGCATACATAGGTCTTTTCATAGCCCTTAGGCTTGCGGTATTTGACTGGTCCGCAGTTGGTTCCGCAGAAGTAGCAGCCTACAGCATTGGCCTCCGGCTTCCTTCCGTATGTAAACGAATTGTCGTTAGCGATCCTGATCGCCCAGTTGACAGCCAGCTGCGGCTTGTTACTTCCGATAACATTGAATTTGTGATTGAGAGCGACAGTCATTCCGCTTGCTGTGTGTACATAGATCCTGTAGCGGTACTCTCCGGCAGGCAGCTTGCTGAAGCTCAGCTTGCTGTCGACTCTGGTCAGATCGAAGGTGTTGGAATTGACCAGTTTATTGTCATAGTAATACGGTGTCCACTTATTGGTAGGAGCGAAAATGATACCTGCTTCGATTCTCTTGATCTTCTCTTTGGAAGTAATGATACCCTTGGTGTGCAGGCTTGTTCCGACCCTGTATGTGCCCGGACGGGTCAGTCCCTTGATGGTAACTGTGTTCTTTGCTGTCGAGGCTGTAGTGTTGGTCGGTGCCAGGGTCGTCGTCTTGGCAGTTGTGCCGGACGTTTTTGCGTTTACTGAGAATTCCTTGTTAAGGACGATATGCACTTTACCGTCGCTTGTGTGCGCGTAGATCCTGTACTTGTAGGTTCCTACGCCCAGTTTGCTGACAGCCATTTTACCCGCAGCTCTTGTGAGGTCGAATGACTTTGCGTTGACGCTCTGATTGTCATATCTGGAGGATGTCCAGCTGTTGTACGATGCATCGACAACACCTACCTCGATCCGCTTGATCGTGACATTCGAGCTGACAGTTCCCTTAACAGTGATTCCATGGCCGACAGTAACTGATGACGGCACATTGAATCCGCTGACAGTCACCTCGCTTGCCGTTGTCTGTGTTGCAGGCTTTGAAGTGTTCGAAGCCGGCGCAGCCGGAGTGGCTGCCTTCTTAGGCGGCGCAGCTGTTATTGTGAACTGCTTATTGAGAACTATATGGACCTTGCCGTCGCTTGTGTGCGCGTAGATCCTGTACTTGTAAGTGCCTTTGCCCATTCTGCTGACAGCCATTTTGCTTGCAGCTTTAGACAAATCAAAAGACTTTGCGTTGACATTCGGGTTGTCATACCTGGACTGTGTCCAGCTGTTTGTTGAAGCGTTTACAACTCCTACTTCGATCCTTCTGATCGTAACGTTAGAGCTGACCGTTCCTTTGACGGTGATTCCATGGCCGACTACAACTGATGACGGCACATTGAATCCGCTGAGTTTTACTTCACTTGACGCGGCAAGAGTGGTCATTCCCGAAGCTAATAGGGTCACAACAACCATAAGCACGACCAGAAGCCGCCTTTTTCTATTCCTGAACATATCGCAATCTCCTTGTTTCATAAACTATAGGATGTTCTGTCAGTGTAGCTTCTGTTCAGGCCTTTGTTCAACTTTTCTTTACATTCATATATCTTTAATTCTGTTAGTGAAGTACGCTTTACATGGCGTTTTTGAGCCGTTTCACCGGATCAGGCGGGACGGCCCGGGAGCTTTGCTTTTATGTGATCTGTTATGGTAGTATTGATTGAAATAATGACCGGGAGGATTATCAGTTTTGGACAGATCATCTAATTTGCTGACACGCAGAGAAAGCATCAATCTGATCGATATCGCATATGCCGCAGCCATCGTGTTCTTTTCCGCTGTCTGCTGCAAGCTTTTCTACCGCATGAGCATCGAGTATCACGGGAACTATTCTTCTGATCTGATCTATTATGTGGCACTCCCCGAAGCGGAGAACAAAGAGACCTACAGACTCATCGGCTGGGTCTTCGATCTGATATACCGTCATGGCTTCGGCCTGAAGGGGATGGCTGTTTATCTCGGAGCCGTCATAGGATGCATCTGCCTTGTCAACTTCGTATATCTGAAGTTCTTCACTCATGGCAGCGGCGTCCACAGAGGTGTTCTCGAGGTCGCCTCCATCTGTGTCATATTCATAGGACCGATGTATATCCCCGGTTTTCACGAGTATTTCTACAGATGGTCTTTCTCGGCATTTGCATGGCATTCGCCGACCGAACAGTCTATGGTTCTGTTCAGTGTTCCGGCAATGATATGCTTTATCAAAATGTATGAGAGCGCAGCGGAAAAGATCAGTGTGAAATGGTGGATCCTGACAATGCTCTCTGTATTGCTGTCGGCCTTTTCAAAGCCTGCATTCGCGATCGACCTCATCCTGGCGATGATAATAATGTTCCTCATCGATCTTGCTGCCGACAGAGAGGATCCGTTCGGAAAGAGGCTGCTCAAGAGAATCATAATGGGTCTGTCGCTCATACCTTCCGGCCTGTATATCCTGCTGGAAATGAAGCTGGATTTTGCCGGGCAGGGCGAGGGTCACAGCGGAGCTGTTATAGTCAATCTTGACCATGTCATCAATTACAACAACCTGTTCGCTGCTGCGATCTGCACTCTTGCCTTCCCTCTCCTTGTCGGGATCGTAAACTACAGAGAGTTCGGCAAGAGAAGCTATAAATCCGTCCTGTTCGTATTCCTGACGGGACTTCTGCAGTGGGTCCTTTTCACGGAGGAAGGCGAACGCGCCAGGCACGGCAATTTCGCCTGGGGCAGACAGATCGCCACATATCTGCTGATCATGACCTGCTTATCTCTGGCAATAAAAAACTGGCAGGACAAATCCTTTATGGAAAACCGGCCAGTGATCCGCAAGCTGTATTTTGCAGTGATAGCTGTCCTTCTCACGATCAGCATCATCTCGCAGCTTTACTATTTCTACATCATCTGCATGGGCCGCTCATACCTGTGCTAGCAATACCGGCTGTCAGCTGATGTCCGGAGCAAAACTCTGATCTGTATCAGACGTTTTGCTCCTTTTTGCTTTCTGAAAAGCACATACCTATCATCAGGATCGAATAGAGTTCGATCAGCAGGACATATCTCGTGTACCCGTTTACCGGAGACAGCCATGCAATGCCGTCTATCATCAGGACAGGCCACAGGTAAAGGCCGTTTTTTCTGCGGGAGAACATATACGCAAGGCATATAAGCATGATCCACAGATATGTCCCCGGGGCGAGGATCATTGACAGGACCGGGACATCCTCAAGCTTTGCCAGAAGCTCTCCGAATACAGTTCTGCCCGCCGGAAACGCCGGTTTGACGTTCATCAGCTCTTCAAGCCACGGATACTGAGGGAACAGATCGGCAAAGGTCTGTTCTGTATCGATCCCTGCGTTCTCCAGTGATAATACCGTCGGATAAAACAGCGTTTTTAACTGCCTCTGCCGCATTTCCTCATTCGCGAAGTCCTCGTCAGAAGGCGTTGTGCAGATGGTATGAATAACTACTCCCTTCGCTTCAAGATGCGGATTTTTAAGAGGATACCAGTACCCGTCCGTTCCTCTCAGAAAGGCATCCGCGTATGATCCCGGATGTCTGAGCCCGAGAGAGATCCAGAGCCTGATATAGCGCGGCAGGAAATCTTCGTCATCTACAAAATCGATTTTGATATAATCAGCATTCATGTCATCATATTGTTCTATGATCTCCGGAATGCTGAGTCCTAACGACAGTTTCCTCTGATAAGCTGTTTCCAGCACTTTTTCGGTTTCATCTGTCATGGCCTCCGGATGCAGCCCGACAGTCCGTATGATCTGCCTTGTCGGCATTGCCAGCGCTTCTCTTTTGTCGGTCGGATACACATCTTTTGCAGAAAGGATCTGGTTCCACAGAGAAGTCGCTATAAGAAAGGCGATCAGAGCAGCGCCCCATCTCAATAAGTATCTGCGGTCCTTATCTCCCTTCTCTCTGTTTCTGATCTCAACAAACAGCAGCACCGCAAGCATGATCAGGGTCACCGGCTTTGTTCCGTTCCGGTACAGCGAGAAGCAGACCCCTAAGGCGATCAGGACAGGGTATGAAGCGAGCATCGGAACACCTTGCTTCTTCATGATGCTGTTGATTCGCATGTAGCAAAGTGTGAAGAACAGAGTCCCCAGCGCAGTAAACAAGGTATCCTTCACCAGGAACATCGCATGTCCCGGGAATACCGGGCTGAAGCAGATCAGAAGGAGCATCGCAAGACGCGCTTTCCGGTTGACCCTGTTCTCTGAACAGATATAGCTGAGACTGAAGCCGGCGCTCATTGCCAGAAGGATCGTCTGAACGAACATGCTGAATGCCAGGCCGAATGATGCGCCGCCAATCGCGGCTCCGGTTCTGTAAAGCAAGCCAATAACCAGACTGCTGAGGACCGGATGGTGATTTGAAAGCGGAAAGACTCCGGTTCCCATAAGGATCTGCCAGAAATAGTCATATCCTCTTGTCACTGCAGGGTAGCAGATCACCAGATACGGAAGCCAGCATACAAAAATCACCAAAGATGTTCTGATCCATGATGATGTTATATCCGGAGTCTCTTCAGCAATCATTACGGAGCTGCTGTCGATTCCGGTAAATAACGCTTTGATCAGGATCCGGAAAGCAATAAAAAACAGTATTAAAGCCAGAATGGCTTCCGCCAGATGCTCTTTTACCGGACCTGTTATCGAAATGTTTTTGGGAAGGAGCGCCATAAACAGACCGCACACCAGCATGGCCGCCAGAAGGCAGGCCAGGAGTGTTTCCCATATCGTTTTTCTCTGTATCGTTTTTTTGATGTTTTCTGACATTTCCCGTTATTTTGCAAATACTATCAATTTACTGATGATGTAATTCAGAACGATCACAGCGATCTGCGCTGCGATCTTGACTGCTACGCTGTTCAGGCCAAGCCATGTAATGAATACCGCCAGAATGACTTCCTCGACTCCCAGAGTAAACAGTCTGCCTCCGAAAAAAGAAGCCATCTGTCTGATCAGCGCCTTTGAGCTGTCCGTTTTGCCATCAAATACCCATGTCTTGTTGGTCACATACTGAAACAGAACACATGCGATCCAGCAGAATACATTAGCGACCAGCTCGTTTATGTGCAGGGTGCCATTTAATAGAATAAACAGCACAATATTCAGAACAAAGGACAATCCTCCGAACAGCAGGTACAGCAGGACTTCTTTGTGTTCTTTATAAAAAGGCTCGAAAAGTCTGAGAACCGGGAGCCTCATGATTTTGTCAAATATGTCCATTTCCTTCATGTCTGGCTGAAATATTGATCAGATCGATCTCAAAATCCTGTCTGTGTTTCTGCTTGATAGAGTCCAGTATAAGCCCGGAGAAAAACGACTGTATAGCTGCAAGCACTGTAAAGCCGCATACTATCAGAGTCGGGATCCTGTTGACCAGTCCGGTCTTAAGGTATGCAGCAAACACCGGTATGAAGAAGATCATGCTCAGCACGAGCAGCGCAAGCGCAAGTATTGAAAAGAACGCGAACGGCTTATAGTTTTTCCATAGTTTTACGATGGTTTTGATTACTTTGAATCCGTCAGAGAAAGTATTGAGCTTGGACTCGCTCCCCTGCGGTCTGTCGCGATAGTCTACAACTACATTCTCAACGAACATATTCTTATCCACTGCATGGATCGTCATTTCCGTCTCGATCTCAAAGCCCTGCGATATCACGGGAAATGTTTTGACAAACTGATAGCTGAAAGCTCTGTATCCGGTCAGGATGTCCTTGATCTTGCTCTTAAAAAGCATGTTGATGCTTGCTCTGACCATCGTGTTTCCGAAATTGTGAAACGGTCTTTTGTTTTCAGAAAAGTAAGTAGATGACAGTCTGTCTCCTACTACCATATCTGCTTTCTTATTAAGCACTATATCTGCCATCTCTCTTGCGTACTCGGCAGGATAGGTGTCATCTCCGTCTGTCATGATGTAGCATTCGGCTTCGATCTCGCGGAACATGCGTCTGATCACATTGCCTTTGCCTTGCTGGTATTCATGTCTGACGACAGCTCCTGCCTTTTCTGCTATCTCAGCAGTGCCGTCAGTGGAATTGTTGTCATATACATAAATAACACTTTCCGGCAGTGCCGCGCGAAAATCGCTGATTACTTTTCCTATAGTTACAGCTTCATTGTAGCAGGGAATCAAAACTGCGATTCTGTCCATATCTGTACTGTCTCCTATCGTGTCGCTCCGAACAAACGGACCTTATTCTGCAGAGCTGCAAAGGCCCGCTTCCTCACTTTTTTAAAAAAACTGCGGGCACGGCACCCGCAGTCGGTGAAAATGTGTAATTGGTTATTTCCTGATTATCCTGGCAAGCACTCTTTCGGATGCGTGTCCGTCATCTTTCGGAGTGTATTTCCTGCAGAACGATTCGTATTTTTCGTCCGGCTCCCAGTTATCGCAGGCTCTGATCTCGCGGATCAGTGCGTCTTCATCTCTTACGATCGGTCCCGGAAGCTCATCCAGCGAGAAGTAGAATCCTCTCAGCTCGCCGGCGTACTCCTCCAGATCGTACATGTAGAAGATCTCCGGCTTACGCAGGTTGGCAAAATCAAAGAATACGCTTGAGTAATCTGTGATGAGGATATCCGCCGCGATATACAGATCATTGATATCGCTGTAAGATGAAACATCTCTGACGAAGCCTGCGTATCTGTCAAAGTCAAAACTGTTGGCTACCAGATAGTGAGCGCGGAACAATATGACGTATTCATCGCCCAGCTCTTCCCGGAGCTTATCAAAATCCACTTCTGTCTTGTATGTGTATCCCTCGCCGCTCGTGTGCTGATTGTCTCTCCAGGTCGGAGCGTAGAGGATGACCTTCTTATCATCGACCCCGAGTTGCTTTCTGATCCCGCTTCTCTCCTCAGGTCCTGCTGTGATGAGCCTGTCATTTCGAGGATATCCCTCTTCAATGATCTTTCCGGTCTGTCCGGTCCTGACCAGATTCCACGCGGTCGAGAATTTCTCGGTCGCGAAAGGGGATGGTGAAAGCAGATAGGAGAACTTCGCCGCGTCTGTCCGGTATTTGCTCCTGATCTCTTCGATCGAGTTCATCGAATTGTCGCTGCTCTCAAGGTCATATCCGAGCCTCTTCAGAGGCGTGCCGTGCCAGCACTGTACATAGATCTGCCCCTTGCGCGGATGCTGATGATCGAGCATCCTGTAGTTGGAGATCCAGTACTTGGCTTTCCTGAGAGCCTTGTTGTCGGCTCTTGAGCGGAACTTCACGATATCCGTTCTGTCGTTTCTGAGGAAGCTGAACTTTTCAGGCTCCTTAAAACTCCAGACGAATCTGTATCCGCTGTACTCCGGCGCCTTCATCATGTACTCGTACATTGCCTTCGGCGAATCACTGTATCCGCGTCCGGAAAAGGTCTGGAAATAGACCAGTTTGTCATCGATACGGGCAAAAGGCTCATCCAGGACCATGCGCGCGTGGTAGACAGCATCTCTGCCCGACCTCGCGGCAACACGGAAGGTCTTGTTCTTTTTAGCCAGATCGAATATTTTCTTTTTTACTTTTTTTGCGATCTTTTTCACGTCTGCCTGCCTGTTATCTGATCTGTGCCTGAATGAAATCCGCAAACTGCTCGGTGCAGTGTCCGGGCTCTACTTCTATATACTTATTCCTGAACGCCTTAAGAGCCTCAAGATCATACGGTTTCTCCATAGCGGCAGCAAGCTCTGCTGCGTCTGTGAACACATAATCTGATATGGCTTCTGTGCTGAAGTCCATATTGAGTCCTGTTGTCTTGCTGTAGCTGTCAATATCGTAGGTATAGAGATACAGAGGCTTGTCTGCGATCGTCGCTTCCACTACGAGTGATGAATAGTCGCTGATGACCACGTCGGCGCATGCCAGGAGATCGTAAGTCGGTATGTTCTCTTCATACCTGACATGCTCTGCCTGAGGAAGCTCTCCCTCCGCCTTGTAAAGCGGATGAAGCCTGACGATGAGTTCGTACTTGTCAGGATCGAGCGCCTCTGCGAGACTTTTGACATCCGGCAGACTTCCTCTGCGGAAAGTCGGTGCGTATAATACGACAGTCTTGTCACTCGAGGCGAGATGAGGATAGAGGGCGTATACCGCGCCCATCGCCTTGTATCTGCCGTCGCCATTCGTCACTTCATTGATGTAATCGATCCTCGGCAGTCCAAGCTTAACGATTTTGCTGCGATCTGTTCCGAAGGCCTCTGCAAAATGCTCAGCAGTTGCATCGCTTGGAGCTATCACATAGTCATAGCCCTTGTGCATTCTCATGAGTCTGGCTGTTTTTTCGGTAGAGCCATCCTCATTTCCGACTGTCTGCCATCCGAATTTTTTGACCGCGCTGACAGCGTGCCACATCTGGATGACTTTAGTCCTGCTTGTATGAGGGAGCATGCTTACAGGGATTATGTATGTATCGACTACAACGACATCGGCCCAGGCGATCGCTGCCGCCTGGCTTATCATATGACCTGCGTAGCCAAACGTATCCTCCTTCCCCTTGTCCTTGGTAAAGAGTTTCGTCAGTGTGCGGACCTGCATCCCTCTTTTGAGGAGTTCTTCTTCGAGCATCCTGATGTCCAGGCTCTTAGTATCGCTCTCACGGCTCAGGATCGCGACTTTTCCTTTTTTTCTGTTTTCCGTATTATTATCCAAATCTGTTATCCTTCCGTTGTAGGTTCAGCCGGTGTCTATTCTCCCTGTATGATCTTGACCGGGTCTTCTTCATCGGTTATTTTGAGCTCTTCTCTTGATGCTGATACATCATAATCATAAAGGGCATTCAGAATCAGCAGCTTTGAGTACAGGTTTCTGTCCTGATTATCTCCATCCTCCGATACAGCATTGGCGGAAACCCCTATGATCAGCGCATTCGGATGCGCTTCTTTCATTTTTGCTATGTTTTCATCGTCATCACTATATACAACGATCACATCTGCAGCTGTCTCATCTGTTGTAAGCGCGCCTCCGCTGTCTCCGGCCATCTTCCCGAGTTTTTCATCTGCTGAAACAACAAAGCAGTTCCTGATATCTTCCGGCTTGAGACCTGCCACAGTATCAGCAAGCTGTTTTGCCCAGTATCCCGGCCTGTACCAGTGAGCATACCAGGTCTGATCGGAATTGACCGGCGCTTCCGGTTTGATCGGCTCTCCGCCCTGTTCGGCAGAAAACCATCCGAGGAATTCATAGTCGTCCCATTTTACCTTAGGAATCTCTCCGTAAGGTCCGCCTTCTTTTACAGAAAGCTGAGGGCTTCCGGAAACAAACTCCGCGCCATCGCCCGCGACAAAGGTTACAGTGAACGACTTGCTTTCCTCTTGCCATCCTGCGAAGAGGGAGTGGTCTTTTGTTACTTTGACGATTGTATTTGAATCGACTTTCAGGCCTTTTGTGGTGTACCAGCCTGTGAATTTATGGCCTTCCCATGTCCACTCAGGAAGTTCCCCGTAAGATTCTCCGATAACGACGTCGATCGTTTCCTTTTCGATCGGCGCGCCGTTAGGATCCAGGGTAACTGTGATCATCTGTGGTTCCGGTTCAGGATCTTCTTCGCCTCCTTCGTTCCGGGAACCGCCGCCGGAACTGCCGCCCCTGGCAGGTTTGGCTTTTTTAGGCGGTTCAGTGTCGGCATATTCCGGTTCATCTTCCAGTCCCGGGTCATATTCCTCCAGTATAGTGGCATCGGACTCATCAAAAGATTCCTCTTCTTCCGGTTCGGATCCAAAGCCGTTGAAAATAGGCTTCTTGGCTTTTCCGAGTCCGAGCTCTTCTCTTCTCATCTCGTAATCATACTGCGTGAAGACATCTTCGTCATATACAACGGAAAGCACCTCGTCATTGTTGGTAAGTCTTGTCCTGCACCCGCACAAAGACAGCATCAGTACAATTACTGAAGCTAAGCACAATATTCTGATTCGTCTGCTTCTCTTTTGTCTGTTCATTTTACAGTGCGTACCTTACCTTGGTGCGGATCTTATCTTTGAAGTCAGAAGCGTCCCTGACCATTCCGATCGTATCGTTCAGAAATGCTGCCATCTGGTTCTTCTGATTCAGTGTCATTTCATGTTCGCTGTATGCTGCTTCCTGCCACAACATATACATATCTTCATATCTGTATGCATACTCTCTGGTCACATCTTCTTTCAGTTCAGCTGTGAGAGAAGAGAACGGTCTGCCTGCCGCATCGATACCGTAGGCTTCCAGCCATCTGACACAATAAGGGAACATTGACCTGATCGCTTCGCCCGGGTCATCAGAGTCGATGCCGGCCTTGTTCGAGTCGATCCTTTTGCGGAGTCTCTTCCAGTACATAAAGGCTGCGGCTGCGGCTGCAGCGATGATTAATCCTATAACAGAAAGCGTCAGGATCGTCTTGCGTGTTATCGAATGATTCTCCTGTTTCTGGAGTTCCTGATCCTGCTGCTGAAGTTCCTGCTTTTCAAGCTCGCTGAGCTCGTTCTGCTCCTCATCCGGATTCTCTATATATGAAGATCTGAGCGCTAATCTGTCTCTGAGGTTCTCATCCGCTCTGGATATGGCGAGGCTCTCTCCCGGTGATATCAGCATCACGGCTCCGAAGAGGATCAGCGCTGTCAGCAGCAGCGGAAGCGCAGGCATAAGGCTGCCTTTTGATGCTGCAGCGATGCCGGCTATGATCAGTACTCCTATCCATATCCATGAAGGGAGGAGACCATAGTATGCAAAAGCAAGCATGACTGATACGGCTGCAAAGGCGCACATGCCTCTTCTGTAGGTTTGCGTCGGCAATGCCATGATGAGACCGCACAGGCAGGATATCCATACCACCGCAAGGCGCGTACAGAGTTCCGGGGAGCCGGCAGCAGCTTCAGGCACATTAAAACGGTGATATATATACGCCTGAGCCTGCTCTGCCATATCGTAGAAGTATCCTGACAGGATCGCCAGGCCGCCTCCTATCCTTGTATGCCAGACTGCCATCGTCACGATCAGTATCACGGCCGCGGCCGCGGCAATGATCCACCTGAGCTTGCCCGGTTTCAGATCTTCTGTAACTGTGATCGCAAGGAAGAGGATCATCCCTGCGGCGCAGAAAGGTATCAGGATCCCGGCATAGGCCGCGGTGAGAAAAGAACAGACGGATGCAAAAAGAATGAAGGCACCCGAAACATTGAGGACAATATTCTTTTTCCAGTCCGGCTCCTCATCTTCATGCGCAGACTTCAGCATCGGCTCATCGTTTCTGACATTAACTTCAAAACTGTCAGCGGCAGAGTCGTAGAGACCGAAAGTGATCATGCCCTCATCCGGTTCTTCTGTTTTGTTTTTCTTTTTTATTTCAGGAATCTTTATCTTCAATCGCGTTATACCTCAACTCCGGCCAGCTCGGTTTTGTATGTACCTCTGCGGAAACCGGTGATCGAAAGATTTGTCTCGCTTGCGGACCCCTCGAGTCCATACATCAGAAGCGTGACCTGACAGCCGTTGGTGATGGCTTCGATTCCTTCCGGAATCCTCGATCCAACAACTATGATGTGCGCGTACCTGCTCTCAGCGATGTCTCTCTCTATCCTGCCGAAAGCACTCGGTCCGGAGCTTGGCACCGCAAGATACTCATCCGCTGCAGCTGACGCCTCTGTCTCATTCTGTATCCTCCGGATCACGGCTTTTCCCGTGAGCGGGTCTGTCCATGCAGCGGACAGAGCATATCCGTCGTTCAGGATAGAATGGATCAGAGATGCATAGACTGAAGCGGCTGCATCGAGCGCAAAAGGATCCTGCGCAATATCCGGAGCAGTGTCCAGAATCACAAGAAACTGGTCTGTGACCGGATTTCCAAGTTCTTTGACAAGCAGCTTGTCAGTTTTTTCTGACAGCTTCCAGTGGATATTTCTTACGGGGTCTCCGGGAACATATTCTCTGATCCCGGTAATATCGCCCGGATCGTTCCCTCTTGTGTGCTCCCGGTATATATCGCTTTCAAGCATCGCCGCGCTGCTTGTATATGAGAGCCGGATGTCAAAAATATCAGGCATCACAGTAAAGTGCTCCGTTCCGGAGCACTCTGCGGTTTTACTCCATATCCCAAGAGGATCCGCGAGCTCTGCAGATACAGCAGATATTTCATATCTTCCGGCGTGCCCGGGAACGACATCCAGCACGGTCTCGCAGTTCCCGCGCGGAGGCAGAGATCTGCTTATCCTGTAGCTGTCAAGTTCTCCTGTCCTCTTGTTAGAACATCTCACCTCAATATCTGCTGCGGCAACCGGGATGATATCCGGATTGTTCATCGTGAGAGTGAATGTATGCTTTTCAGCAGTCTGTTCCCTGCCCCGGAGACCAATACTGATATTTCTGCCCGAAAGTCTCAGAAGCCCCAGTGACGCAGCGGGAACGATGACTGTCACTATCAGCAGAGCCAGAGTCACCGTCTCATTGGAGAAAAAATACAATATTGCAGCTGCAGCTATAAGAATGCAGCATACGATTCTTCTGATCAGCATCTGAGTAGTCTGACTCCTATTTTTTTATATGCTGCCCGGTGATTTGACATTATCCAGTATCAGTCCGAGTATATCCTGCGCTGAAGTGCCCGCAGCTCTGGCCTTCTGTGTCATAAGGATCCTGTGAGCGCAGACGTCGATGAAGATCCCGCGGATATCATCTTCTGTCACATAGTCTCTTCCCTGCATCAGGGCGCTTGCCTTGGCCATGTGGCTCACTGCGATTGCGCCTCTCGGGCTGATTCCGAGCTCTATATTCTGGTTTTCACGGCTTGCGGCAACCAGATCAGCGATATATCTGACGAGCGATTCAGCGATGGTTACCCTGAGGGTCGCCGCCTGCATCGCCTGGATCGCTTCAGTATCAACGATCTGCCTGAGCGACGCGTACGGATCTGCGGTCTGTCTTCCCTGAATGATCGCTATTTCACTGTCCTTGTCAGGATAGCCGATCGCGAGCTTCACAAGGAATCTGTCCATCTGAGCGTGCGGCAGCACCTGTGTTCCAGCGGCCCCGACCTGGTTCTGTGTCGCGATGACGATGAATGGGTCCGGCAGTTTATGCGCCTGACCGTCAACAGTGACCTGCTTTTCTTCCATGGCCTCAAGCAGCGCTGCCTGTGTCCTGCTTGAGGTACGGTTGATCTCATCTGCGAGGACAAGGTTGGTGCTGTTGATGACTCCCGGCATATAGACAAATGTATTATTGTCCTTGTTGAATACCGAAAAACCGACGATATCCGACGGAAGCACGTCCGGTGTAAACTGGATCCTGTTGTATTTCATCCCGAGCGTCCTGCCCAGCGCTACCGCAAGGGAAGTCTTTCCTACACCCGGAACGTCATCAAGAAGGATATGTCCGTTGGCGAGGATGCTCATGAGCACCTTCCGGATCACATCTTCTTTGCCGATTATTACTTTGCTTACTTCTTCATTGATAGCCTGTGTAGCATTGTACACAGCTTGAACAGTTCTTTCGTGCACTTTATTATGCCTCCTGTTATTTTGTTACAGCAGCTGTCTGCTGTGCTGCTTTTCTGGCGGCCGCTGCTTTTCTTGCTGCTGCGCGCTTCTCAGCATTGGCCGGATCATAGAAGTCTATCGCATCATCTATAGGGCCGTCAAATTTCTTTACACCCTTTTCGAGGACGATACCCCTCTTGCAGAAATCCCTTGCCGTAGACAGAGAATGTGTTACGAAGAGCAATGTGACATTTTCATCCGCCATGATCTCCGCTACTTTATCTTTGCATTTCTGCTGGAAGTTCTTATCTCCTACGCTGAGAGCTTCATCGACTATAAGGATATCCGGCTTGGAGTTAACGCTTATAGCGAATCCGAGTCTGGCTTTCATACCGCTTGAATAGGATCTCAGCGGCTGATCAATATAGTCTCCGATATCAGCGAATTCAACAATGTCGTCTTCAACTGCAGCGATCTCTTCATCTGACATTCCCATGAGGCTGCACTTGAATTTGATGTTTTCTTTTCCTGTGGATTCGACATCAAAACCGGCGCTGAGTTCCAGCAAAGCGCTTACCTTACCGTTGACTTCCACCTCTCCTTCTGTAGGGAAGGTCACTCCTGTGACCATCTTCAGGATCGTGGATTTTCCGGATCCGTTACGGCCGAAAAGCGCAAGGCTCTCTCCTTTTCTGAGCTCAAAGGAAAGATTGTTTACAGCCCGGTTTTCCTTGTATTTTACTTTTTTTGAAAACAAGCCTTTGAAACGCTGTCTGCTGTTTTTGTATAGCTTGTATATCTTTGTTACGTTGCTGAATCTGACAGCTACTTCATTTCCCATTATAATTCCTCTTTACTGTTAAAGAACATCCGGTATCTCTTTGCGGAGTTTTTTGTATGCCCACAGCGCGCCAAGCGTAAATACCAGAAGCGTTGTGCAGTAGCACAGCAATTCGACTTTGTCCTCAAAAAACCACTGCTTGTAGATAAACGTTTTACGGTAGCCGCTCGAGATGACGGTTACCGGATTAAACTTGAGCAGAAGTCTGACCCACCCGTGACGGATCGTATCGACGTTATATATGATTCCTGACATCCAGAAAATCGCCTGTGAAAGAGAGTTGACCAGATTCTGAAAGTCTTTGCTGATCGCTGAAAGCAGACCTGCAAACAGTGCCCATACTGTGAAGAACAGGAACATCATCAGCATATACAGCGGTATCTGCAGAAGATATATATCAGGCATATACCCGAAGCACAGGAAAAGCACTATTGTTATCCCGCACAGGAATAAGTGTGTGTATAAATGCGAGATGTTTACATATGTAGGTATTATCGATATAGGAAACTTCATCTTGGTTACAAGATGGCTGTATTTCCTGATACACGCCGCACCGCCTGTGATCAGCTCCGACATGAAAAACCACGGAAGGAAGCCTGATTCAAGCCAGAGGAAGAACGGATAGCCCTCTACCGGCTGTCCTGAACGAAGACCGATCGAAAAAGCAAACCAGAAAACGAACAGCGTGATCATCGGCTTGATCAGCGCCCATGCCCATCCGAG
>ONHU01000030.1 GCA_900317675.1 uncultured Eubacteriales bacterium | reverse complement strand
TCCGGGGGAAAACCCTGGAAATCTTTGACACTGTTGCTGATCCCCGGCTCGGAAAAGCCGATAAAAGCATTGAATACAGAAGCAAACTCAAATACAGGGTCTCCTGTAGCGATGGTATCCATATCGATCAGCAGGACTTCTTCACCGGTGACCATAATGTTCTTGGTGTGATAGTCCCCATGGATCATATGGTCATTCTCCGGGACCGCCTCAATAAGAGAAATCAGTTTGTCACCTGTCCCGGCCGGCAGGTGATTTTTCATGAATAAGCCCCAGTCAGTCACTCTGTCCTTCATGACCGGAAGCTTGCCCGGCGGGACCTCTGTGGAGTGGATCAGTTTGAGCAGATTCACATACTCTTCGACGCACCAGTCGATTTTGTCCGGTTCATCTCTGAGGATGTCGGCAACGGTCCTGGCGTTCAGCAGCTCATAGATCGCGCCGTATCTGTCTCCGACCCTGACGATCTCAAACGAGATAGCAGTAGGGATGCCGAGGATAAGGGCTTTCTTGGCCAGTTCGCGTTCTCTCTTGATATCATCCAGAGAGTCCGGGTCATTGTAGACCTTGACGATGTATTCTTTGTTTAATCTGTAGATCGTCCCGGCGGCTCCCCGTCCTATTACTTTGCAGTTATCGATGGAGACAGACCTGTATTTTTTGGAAACATCGATCATCTCCGTAAAGCCGGTGATCTCCAGGATCTCATAGATTGCAACACTGGTATTGATGATCTTCATATCCGGGTGAGCCTTTCGGATCTGAAGAAAGACTCTGAGCCCTGCGCTGGAAATATATTTCAGTTCTGAAGCATCAACAACAACAGGCACCTCAGGATCGCTGCCTATTTCGGGAAGGATCGCGTTTTTGATCTCATCGGCATTGTTGGAATCGATCCTGCCGGAGAGATATATCCGGATCTCATTTGGATTTTTTTCGATTCTTACTTCTTCCATGCTTTTATATTAACATATAAATACTCTGAATCGCATCGAAGAATGGATTGATTGCAAACCTTTTTGGTCTTATAATTAACGCATGATGTGTAATTGTATGGGCCGGCCTGAGAGGACCGGCAGAAAAGAGGTGAATAATGGGATTATTTGATAAATTTAAAAGCTCAAAAGAAAAGACTGAAGAAAAGGCTAAGGAAGCCGGCGTAAAGGCTAAAACTGCTGCTGAAGCTAAGGCAGCAGAGGTCAAGCAGAAAGCAGAAGCTAAGACAAGCGCTATAACAGCTGCTGCTGAAGAGGCTGCTAAGAAGGCAGAAGCAGAAGCAAAGGCAATTAAGGAAAAGGCAGATGCTGAAGCTAAGGCTCTCCAGGAAAAGGCAGAGGCAGAAGCTAAGAAGGCTGAAGAGGAAGCAAAAGCTCTCAAGGAAGCTGCTGCCAAGAAAGCTGAAGAACTCAAGCTCGCAGAAGCTAAGAAGACCGAGAATGCTAAGTTCAAACTCGAAGTAGACGGACTCTGGGGCGAGAAGACTATCACAACTACACAGCACATCCTCGGAATCAAAGAAGACGGTGATATGGGACCTGAGACAATCAAGGCTATCCAGAAGAAGATCGGCACAGATGTTGACGGATTCTGGGGTTCCGGAACATCCAGTGCTATGCAGAAATTCCTCGGCATCACAGTAGATGGTGTGAGAGGACCTGAGACAGTAAAAGCATGGCAGACTTGGTGCAACAAGGAACTCGGTTTCTGATCTTCGGATAAGAAAAAGCACTGATCACGCATCAAATGGCTGCAGACAGGAAATCCCTGCCTGCAGCTTTTGAATTCTATGCCTCTCAATGGTCCTGGACCGGATGCAGGGCAGCACTGTTTTGCTTGTCAGAGGGGTGCAGACATGATAATGTATTTGATGATACGAAAAAATAAACTCATACGGGGGACAGAAATATGATTTACGATGCAGCTATTATCGGCACAGGACCTGCGGGACTTTCTGCAGCCATCAACCTCAAACTGCACAACAAGTCTATCCTGTGGCTCGGAGCCGGAAATCTGAGCACTAAAGTAGAAAAATCAGAAAAGATCGCTAATTATCCGGGGATGGGATATATATCCGGAAGTGATCTTATAGAAAAGTTCAAGGCTCATGCTGATGAGATGGGGCTTGAGATCACAGAGCAGATGGTCACAGCCATCATGTCCGGAGGCGATTATTATATGCTTTCGGCGGGCTCTGATGTATACATGGCTAAGACGATTCTCTTCGCGACCGGAGCTGCTTCGGTGAAGGGCTTTGTCGGCGAGGAAGAACGCCTCGGAATGGGAGTCAGTTACTGCGCGACCTGCGACGGTTTCCTCTATAAGGGCAGGACTATAGCGGTTTTCTGCGGAGATGCAAGGTTCGAGCATGAGATCGATTATCTTGCGGAGCTCGCGGCAAAAGTATACGTATCTTCTGCGTACGAAGGCGGAAAATACGGCAGGAACGGCGCTCTCGCTGCCGGAGAACTGACTTCTGACAAGATCGAGATGCTCCCGAAACCGATCCGCCAGGTGACAGGAGAACCGAAAGTATCCGGCCTGGTTCTTACAGACGGCACAGAAGTGAGCGTAGATGGTCTTTTCTGCCTCAGAAACGCGATCGCTCCGGCAACAGTGCTCAAAGATCTTGCGCTTGACGAAGCACACATTATCGTTAACAGAGCTATGGAGACCAATCTCCCCGGCGTTTTCGCTGCAGGAGACTGCACAGGCAGACCTTATCAGATCGCGAAATCAGTCGGAGAAGGCAATATAGCGGCGCATACAATGATTGAATATCTGGCTAAGTAATGGATAAAACTCTCAGGATCACATTGGGAATACTTGCACATGTCGATGCGGGCAAAACGACTTTGTCTGAAGCTTTGCTGTACAAAACCGGCGAGCTCAGAAAGATCGGCCGTGTCGATCATGGCGACAGTTTTCTCGATGACAGCGAGATCGAGAGAAACCGCGGGATCACTGTCTTCTCAAGGCAGGCGAGGTTCAGCATCAGCGGCCCTGAAAGGACCTGCGAGGTGACACTGATCGACACACCGGGACACGTGGATTTTGCTGCGGAAATGGAAAGGGCGCTGTCTGTTATCGACCACGCTCTGCTTGTCGTAAGCGGATCGGAGGGCGTTCAGGCTCACACCAAGACACTTTTCCGCATGCTCAGAGAACGGCAGATCCCGGTCTTTATTTTCGTCAACAAGATGGATATCGCAGTCAGGAGTCCTGAGGATATCGTCTCGGACATGGCCTCGGAGCTGGGTGCGCCGATCACAGACTTCAGTCCCCGCAGGAGGATCGGAGCCGGCGGCATGCTGAGCGATGATTTTATCGACGATATCACACTGCATTCGCCGGATCTCGCAGAAAAAGTACTTGAAAGAGAAGCGCCGGAAGGCGAAGATATCCTGACCGATGATGAGATCACCGATGAGATAGAAGAGTGCAGGATCGTACCGTGCATTTTCGGCTCGGCTCTTAAGCTTGAGGGCATTGAGGATCTCCTTGATGTGCTTGGACGATATACACGGGAGCCGGAATACGGAAGCGAGTTCGGCGCCAGGATCTACAAGATCGCCAATGCTGAAGACGGAAGCAGGCTTGCTTTTGCCAAGATCACCGGCGGCACTCTGAAGGTCCGCGATACTGTCATAGGGCATTCTGCTTCTGTGAAGCATTCAGCGGTATCTGACGAGCAGCCTGAAGCTGACTGGGAGAGCAAGGTCTCTCAGATCAGGCTGTATTCGGGCAGCAGATTTACTTCGGCAGATATGGTGAGCGCCGGAAGCGTATGCGCTCTGCTGGGACTGCCCGAAGCGGGGGCCGGAGACGGTCTTGGTGCGGAAAGTCCGGCAGAAGAGGCTTCACTCAAGGCTTTCATGGTATATACGGTGAGCGGGCCTGAAGGCATGGATCCATACCTTGTAATGAAGGACATCGAAAAACTCTCGCGCGAGGATCCCGCGCTCAACGCTTCATGGCGGCAGGATACCGGAGAGATCGAGATCCGCCTCATGGGACAGGTCCAGCTCGAGGTCATTTCGCAGATGATCCATGACAGATACGGATATGACGTGACATTCGGAACAGGGAAGGTTCTGTACCTTGAGACCGTTTCAGATACTTTTGAAGGAGTCGGACATTTTGAGCCGCTCCGCCACTATGCAGAAGTGCATCTGATCATCTCGCCGGGAGAGAGAGGAAGCGGAGTAGTCATTAACAGCATCACACCTGAAGATGAACTCGCCAGAAACTGGCAGAGGCTCATCATGACTCATATAGAAGAAAAAGAACACGCCGGTGTCCTTACGGGTGCGCCTCTGACTGACGTGATGATCACCCTGGCTGCCGGACGGGCTCACGATAAACACACCAGCGGCGGGGATTTCCGAGAGGCGACTTACAGAGCCGTGAGAAATGCCCTGATGCAGGCAAGAGAGGCGGGCGCCGCTGTTTTGCTCGAGCCTTGGTATGAGTACGACATAGAGCTTCCTTCGCAGCATGTCGGAAGGGCGATGACAGACATCAAACAGATGGGCGGCACGCAGGACGGACTTGAGCAGAACGGAGATGTGTCTGCTCTGCGCGGACGGGTCCCGGCATCATGCATCGCTGACTACCAGCAGACTCTTACGGGCTACACTTCCGGACTCGGGCGTCTCGGCTGCAGTCTTGCCGGATACGATGTGTGCCACGATACCGAAGCTGTGATCGAAGCTTCAGGCTACGATCCGGAGCGTGATACAGAGAATCCGGCTGACTCGGTATTCGTCTCGCACGGCGGCACTGATATCGTAAAATGGGACGAAGTGCCTGCTCACATGCACATCGCGGGAGTCCTCAGAAAGCTCAGAGGTGAAAGCGATACCGAATCCGGCGCTGACCCGTCCTATACACCTGGCTCCGGGATACTCAGAGGAGACGAAAAGGAGAGAAGAGCGGCTGCCGAAAAAGAGCTTCGCCTTATATTCGAGCGCACTTACGGACCGGCGGACAAAAAGCGCGGAAAAGAAGCACGCGAGAACCGTTTTGGCATCAGCAAGCCGGAAAAGACACCTCAGCAGCAGGAGGCAGATGAGAAGCGCAACGAGGAGATCAGAGAGAAACATCTCAGAAAGGAGCGCACGGCCGGAGCTGAGCAGGAGAGACCTCTCTATCTGGTCGACGGCTACAACCTGATCTACGCAGACGAGTACCTGAAGGATCTTTCTAAGCGGGATATGGGAGCTGCCAGAGATCAGCTTCTTGAAAGGCTTTGCAACTATTCTGCGTATAAAGGCTATGAGACTGCAGTTATATTCGATGCGTACAATGTTGCAGGGGGTGAAGGCTATGAAGAGGACCATCTCGGACTCAGAGTCATATACACAGCGCAGGACGAGCCGGCAGATATTCGCATAGGCCTGATCACCAATTCGGTCAGAAACAGGCAGGTATATGTAGTTTCATCGGACGTGCTTGTGCAGCAGGACTCTTTTGAACACGGAGCCCTCAGGATTTCCTCAAAGGAATTTATCCGAATGATTTCGCAGGCGGAAGAGGAGATCAGAAGCTCTTTATAAGGCTTTTTGCAGGCAGTTATGCTAATTCTGATGAAAAATTAACTAAATCGATTGAGATTATTGTGTGTTAATGATAAAATGGCACGTGATCCGGGAAAAACTGATTTTTTCCCGGTAATAAATCAAGATAGCAAGGATCACAGGGGGATAATAAATAAAAGCAAAATGGCCTGGGGTCCATAAGGAAAGGAGAATACATTAAATGAAAGTTGCAATCAATGGATTCGGACGTATCGGAAGACTCTCATTCAGAAAACTCTACAAGGAAGAAGATATCGAGATCGTAGCAATCAACGACCTGACAAGCCCGCACATGCTGGCATATCTTCTGAGAAACGACAGTGTACAGAAGAAGTTCGACGCAGTAGTAGAAGAGGCAGAGAACGGAATCCTCGTAGACGGCAAGCTGTTCCCTGTATATGCAGAGGCAGACGCAAGCAAGCTCCCATGGGGCGAACTGGGTATCGACGTAGTACTTGAGTGCACAGGTTTCTATACATCAAAGGCAAAGAGCCAGGCTCATATCGACGCCGGCGCAAAGAAGGTCCTGATTTCTGCACCTGCAGGCAATGACCTCCCTACAATCGTATACGGAACCAACCACGAGACACTGACCAAGGAAGATACAATCGTATCCGGCGCATCCTGCACAACAAACTGCCTTGCACCAATGGCAAAGGCACTTGCTGACTACAGAGAACTGAGAACAGGATTCATGACAACCATCCACGCTTACACAGGTGACCAGATGATCCTCGACGGACCACACAGAAAGGGCGACCTGAGAAGAGCAAGAGCCGGCGCCATCAACATCGTACCTAACAGCACAGGCGCAGCAAAGGCAATCGGACTGGTAATTCCTGAACTCGCAGGCAAGCTGATCGGATCCGCACAGAGAGTACCTGTTCCATCAGGCTCCATCACAATTCTTGACGCAACACTCAAGGATATGACAGACACAGTATCCGTAGAGGGCATCAACGAAGCAATGAAGGCAGCAGTGACCGAGTCTTACGGCTACACAGAAGAAGAGATCGTATCCAGCGACGTAATCGGAATGAGCTACGGTTCACTCTTCGACGCAACACAGACACTTGCACAGCAGTGCGGAACACACATCTTCGAAGTCAGAGTCGTATCCTGGTACGACAACGAGATGAGCTATGTAAGCCAGCTCTGCAGAACCCTCAAGTACATGGGAACACTGATCTAGTCACCATACAGACTTATTCAGTACACATGCCGGCGCCCGCAGCCGTTTAAACACCGACGCGGCACCAATTTGCGCGACACCCGCGCCGCACATCATTATGAAAATGCCGCCCCCGGCACGTCACAGTCACACATCTGAGACAAAGACGAACAAGGGGCGGTTTTTTTATGCGGCCGATGCGCTGATCCCGGCGGACCATTCCGAAAAGGGAGCGGAACTGCCGCAATGCAGAACGAAGCTGTCCGAAAAGGGAGCAGATCCGCCCCTAAAAAGGAGTTTTCCTGAGTTTTGTACATAAAATCAAATATTTCGGGAAAAAATGTACAGTCATTTTGCCTGAAATGATCATATAAATGAGTTAAGGGTCTGCTACTTGCATATCTGTCATAGTATTAAGCACATGTGTATCCAATTGACGGACTTTTGCTCGTTGATTTCATTTTCGTATGATGAAATAATGTATTCGATAGAATAGGCCGCAGATCTTTGTACATATTTCAGCTGTTTCGAAGGTTTTGTGTACAAAATGATCTAAAAGTCCTTTTTGATGAGTCCCGGACCCCTGATCCCGGCTCCGAATGGTTCTGATGAATTACTGGCTGAATAGGTGTATAATGTAGGCAAATTATTATGATTCTGAAAGGGGAATGCATATGGCATATGATGGATGGGCTATTGATGAATACCTTGATGCGGAGCTTATAAACAAGCAGCTCGAGGAACTTAAGCGCGGGCCAATCTACGGCGTGAAGAGCGATGCGCTTCAGAGATATGTAGAGGAATATTTCGAGGCTAAGTGCAGCGGCTCCAAGAAGATTACAGACGAAGCCAAGCAGTATATACCGGGAGGGGTCCAGCACAATCTGGCATTCAATTATCCTTTCCCGCTTGCGATAACAAAAGCAGAGGGCGCGTATCTCTACGATGTGGACGGAAACAGGTATTATGACCTGCTTCAGGCCGGCGGTCCGACAGTGCTTGGAAGCAATGATCCGGCAGTCAAATCCGCGGTTATGGATATCCTCAATGAATGCGGCCCGTCAACAGGACTTTTTCATGAATATGAGCTGAAACTCGCCAAAAAGATAAGCGAATGTGTGCCAAGCGTTGAGATGTTCAGAATGCTCGGTTCGGGAACTGAGGCATGCATGGTCGCGGCAAGGATAGCGAGACTCAAGACAGGAAAAAAGAACATCCTCAAGATGGGCGGTGCCTATCACGGCTGGTCGGATCAGCTGGCTTATGGTATCAGGATCCCGGGAACCAAGGGCATCCAGTCAAGAGGAGTGCCTAACTACGTATTTAGACATACAGACGAATTCTTCCCCGGGGACCTCGAAGACCTTGAGAGGAAACTCCGCAAAAACAAGCTTGACGGCGGCACAGCGGCTGTCTTCATCGAAGCGATCGGACCGGAAAGCGGGACACGCCCGGTCACCAAAGCATTTGTGAGAGGATGCGAGAGACTTGCTCATGAATATGGCGCGCTTCTGGTATGCGACGAAGTAGTTACAGGCTTCCGTATCGGACTTGGAGGAGCGCAGGGTTTCTACGGCATCGATCCTGACCTGACCATTTTCGGCAAGGTCATCGCAGGCGGTTATCCGGGCGCGGGCGGCGTCGGAGGACACAGAGACTGCATGGCTTATCTTGGCGCTGGGCTCGATTCATCCGGCAAAAAAGTCAAAAAAGCGCTTTGCGGTGGAACGATGGCTGCGACACCTGTTTCCTGTGTAGCAGGCTACACTGCGATCTGCGAGATCGAAAAGAGAAATGCATGCGAGACAGCAGGACGCATGGGCGACAGGCTGACCCGCGGGCTGCAGGAGCTGATCAGAAAACACGACCTGCCTTTCGTCGCTTTCAATCAGGGCTCGGTATGCCACCTCGACAGCGTCGGAACGATGCAGTATGCGATCGACTGGTCAAGACCATGGGAGCTTCCGAAGATCCTCAAAGAGACAGGGAGAAGGCAGAAGGAGATGGAGCACATCGGAGCTGCTTATATGGCAGAAGGTATCGTGACGCTCGCAGGATCCAGACTCTATACCAGCGCGGCATACACAGAAGAGATGATAGACGATGTGCTCAGCAGATTTGATAAAGTATTCGCCAATTGCGGAAAATTATCGAAGTGATGCAGACAGTCGCACAAAAGGGATAATATCGAAGTGATGCAGACAGTCGCACAAAACGGAAAACTTTCGAAGTAAGGAGGATCCCGTATGAAATACTACAGTGAAGCGGATGCCAGAGAACTGGTGATAAAAGCCGGGCATATGCTGCTTGAAAAAAAGCTCATTGCCCGCACATGGGGGAATATAAGCGCCAGGATCAGCGAGGATGAATTTATCATCACTCCGAGCGGGAGAGGCTATGATTCACTTGCACCGGAAGATCTGGTCATCGTAAAGGTCAAAGACGGCTCATACGAAGGCGGCATCAAACCGAGCAGCGAGAAAGGGATCCATGCGGCTGCTTACGGACTGAGAAAAGAATTGTGTTTCGTCATACACACGCATCAGTATTATGCTTCGGCTCTTGCCGCGGAATGCAGAGACACACGTTTTGCCCCATGCGCAGAATACGGGCTGCCGGGGACCGGCCGCCTCAGAAAGAATGTCGAGACCAAGATAAGACAGCATCCGGACAAAAAGATGTTTCTCATGGCAAGGCACGGCGCGCTCTTGCTCGGTAAAAGTCTCGAGGAGGCATTTGATCTGGCAGAGCAGTTAGAGGAGAAGAGCAGGGAACTCGTCGAAGCGAGGATACCTGATCATGATCCGGAGCGTGAAGGAATGATCGATGCAGACGCTGTAAGGACGGAGGTCTTCCCATGCGTCACAGTCGTCAGGGACAAATACATTATGGAATGCTGCAGAGCAGGCATCACAGTTGCGCCGTTCATCGATGATTTCGCCCAGATCGTCGGCCCGGACATGCAGATAGTGGCTAACGATGTCGTAACAGTTCAAAGAGCGCTTCTTGGCTATAGCACTGGATCGCCATCAGGCGCAGCAGGAGGCGTATTCAGCAAGATTCCTCTGACCGGCGCGCTCAACCGGAGCGGCGGAGTACCGATGACAGGAGCTCTGAACCAGAGAGGTGGTGTGCACCCTGTACTCAACCGTTACATCGGCAGAAACGCAGTTCTGGTAAAGGGCGTAGGAGCGGTATGTGCCGGCAGGACGAAGGAAGACGCTGAAGCTGTCGCGATGATCGTAAGCAAAAACTGCCTGGCCGCCTGTTATGTCAGAAATGCCAAACCTCTGAGCAAAACAGATGCAAGGCTTCAGAGATACATATATCTGACTAGCTATTCAACGAAAATAAACGCCGGATAATACCGGCGAAGCAGACCGGCAGAGAATGATTTCCGAGATATCTGAACCGTAGAAACGGTGAGAATGGTGAGCATAGAGTCATGAACAATTATATACTTGCATATGATATTGGGACGACAGGTGTCAAAACATGCCTGTTCGAAGTCGACACATCCATAAAGCTTCTGGCTTCGGCATCCAGGAGCTATCCTCTGTACATCCTTGAAGGCGGCGGGGCGGAGCAGGACTGCGATGACTGGTGGAACGGCATGGCAGAGAGTACTCGCGAGATTTTTGCGGATTCTGAGATCACCCCGGATATGATCGCCGGCATCTCATTCTGCTCGCAGATGCAGGGGCTTGTCCTGGTTGACCGCGACGGTAATCCTCTCAGAAGACCGATGAGCTACATGGATCAGAGAGCTACTGAAGAAATCCGGAAGGGGATTGCCAACGGTGTCCAGATCGCCGGCGCCAATGTGGCCAAGCTTATACCGAGCCTCAGGATCACAGGAGCCGTTGCAGGCAGTGTCAAAGACCCGGTCTGGAAATATAAATGGGTCGAAGCCAATGAACCTGAAAAATTCGCCAAAGTTTACAAGTGGCTCGATGTCAAGGACTATCTGATACTCAGATGTACGGGGAACTTCACAATGACTGAAGATTCTGCTTTCGGGACTCTCCTCTACGATATCCGTCCGGATAGCAGGGGCTGGAGCATCGAGATGTGCGAGATGCTCGGTGTGAACATGGACCATCTCCCGAAGATTATCGCTGCTACAGATGTTGCCGGGAATCTGACTGAAGAAGCGGCTGCCTCGCTCGGACTCGCTGCGGGGATCCCTGTATACGGAGGCGGCGGAGATTCGTCGCTTATCGGAATCGGCGCAGGCGCTGTAGAAAAAGGCGACACTCACATCTACAGCGGTACTTCCGGATGGGTCATCACGGTGACAGATAAGCAGATCGTTGATGTAACGGCAATGATCGCGGCAATCATCGGAGCCGACCGCACAAAATATAATTATTTCGCCGAGATGGAGACCGCTGGCAAATGCCTCGAATGGGTGAGAGATCACCTTGCAAAAGACGAGATCGGCATATACATCAGAAAAGAAGGACTGCCTTCCGACTACGAAGAGCAGAGCTCGAGCCTGTACAGCTACATGACAGAGGTCATAAAGGATGTGCCGCCGGGATCAGGAGGGCTTATCTTCACTCCGTGGCTCCACGGCAACCGCTGTCCGTTCGAGGATCCGGCGTCCAGAGGCATGTTTTTCGGTATAGGTCTGGACACAGGCAAAACCGAGATGATACATGCTGTCCTTGAAGGCGTTTTTTATCACATCAGATGGATGCTCGAGTGTCAGGACAGAAGGATCAGGACGTCAAAGGTGATCAGGTTCGTAGGCGGAGGCGCGCTTTCTCCTGTGTCTTGTCAGATGCTGGCGGATATTCTCGGCCGCGTCATCGAGACGGTCGACTCGCCGCAGAATGTCGGATCAGTCGGAGCCTGCGCAGTGACTGCGATAGGGCTTGGGCTCATACCGGATATAAGCTGCGTCAAGAAGTTCATCCCTGCATCCGCAACATACAGACCGGATAAAGCGAAACATGCTGCATACAGGCCTTACTACAGGACATTCAAGAAACTTTATGTAGCTAATAAGGCGCTTTTCCATCAGCTGGCAAAGGCAAAACAGTAATTTACAGGACCGGACAACCCATAGAAAAGATATAGAGATATGAATAAGAAAGAAGTAATACGAGCGATAAAATTCGCGCTGGTATCCGCATCGGCCGGCATCGTGGAGATAGGTGTTTTCACAGTAATGAACGAATTCACCGGGCTCAAATACTGGCCGTGTTATCTTACAGCACTTATAGCATCGGTAGTCTGGTGCTTTACCATCAACAGGAGATATACATTCAAGTCGACCAAGAACGTTCCGAGAGCCATGGCGATGGTCTTCGCTTTTTATCTGGTTTTCACTCCGACAACGACGATACTCGGAAACTATCTGGCAGAGACGCTCCACTGGAACGAGTATCTGGTCACCGCCATCAACATGGCACTCAATCTCTCGCTTGAATACCTCTATGATACATTCATAGTGTACAGAGGAGAGATGGACAATAACGACATCGCAAAGAAAGAGTCGGCTAACTAGCTGACTCTTTCTCGATTAATTGCGTATTTATGCGGTAATCCTCTCATGCGGATTTTTTCGCTTTTATGCGGTTAACATCTTGGGGGGAGTTCTTCGCTTTTATGCGGTTATCTCTGTGATCGCACGGATGGCTGCATCGACATCTTCCTCTGTATTGAAGTTTCCGAATGAAAATCTGATCGTGCCGGTCGGGAATGTGCCGAGTGTCTTGTGAGCGTTGGGAGCGCAGTGGAGACCGACTCTTGTTTCCAGACCGTATTCGAAATCCAGTCTGAAAGCGGCATCAGCGCAGTCTACATTCAACGTCTGTATCGAAACGACACCGGTGCGGACAGGAACGCGCTTGCCGTCTTTTTCTTCATAGCACTTCTTGAGACCGCAGATCCTTACAAGCCCTGCCTCCTCAAGAGGGAGGAGGCCGTCCAGGAATCTCTGAGTCAGAGCAAGCTCGTGATCAGCGATGGCATCCAGACCCTTTGCCTTGATCCAGTTCAGACCTGCATTGAGTCCGACGATACCCGGGAGATTCATCGTGCCCGGTTCGAATCTGTCAGGCATGAAATCAGGGATCTCTTCAGTATGGCTGATAGAGCCGGTTCCTCCTGAAAGGATAGGATCGATCAGCGGGATCATTTCCTCGGTGATGATGAATCCGCCGATGCCCTGTGGACCGAGAAGCGATTTATGGCCGGTAAAGCAAAGTGCGTCTATATTCATCTCTTTCATATCTACAGGAACGATTCCTGCGGTTTGAGCGCTGTCTACAAAGAACTTAAGACCGTGCTTTTTGCATATAGCGCCGACTTCTGCAAGCGGGTTGATCGTACCGCAGATGTTGCTTGCGTGAGTCATGACAATGGCTTTTGTCTCAGGCCTGATCATGTCTTCGATAGCATCGAGCACCAGCTCGCCTTCCTCGGTTCCCGGGATCCTGTCAAAAGCGATTCCGGTTTTTTCAAGCTGAACGAGAGGCCGCATCACAGCATTGTGCTCCATGGAAGAGCAGAGAATGTGATCGCCCGGTCTGAGAAAACCCTTCAGTATGATATTGAGAGACTCGGTTACATTCTTGGTAAAGACAACATTCTTGCAGTCGCCGCCGCCGAACATTTCCGCAAGCATCTCGCGCGTCTCAAAAACGGTGCCTTCAAGATCGTAGGCAGCTTCATAACCGCCGCGGTTGATATTGGTACCGCATTTTGTCATATATTCATAGACAGCATCCGCTACTTCAGCCGGCTTCGGAAAAGAAGTCGCGCCATTATCCAGATAGATTTTGTCCATATCAGCCCTCTCTATTCACATTATTTCTTATCTCAATTGTACTTCACTTGACACAGCTTATCTATAGAAATCCTCAATAATATCTAGTATTAATGACCGCTTGCCATGATACCGGACACCGGTCTCGAGGATAGGGAAGCCCATGTCCATACGCACACTTTTCGTTTGTCATTCAGAAGACCATGTTAAAGCCGTAAAGGAGTTTTTGCTAAAACTGTACATGTTTTACGATTTTTCGTGGTTCTATGTACAATGCAAAAGCTGAGATTTGCACTTGAGTCGATGAAAAATGATTTTCAGGCATGAAAATGAGGAGCAATCCCTGGCTAGCAGACATCTGTTCATGATTCGAGGATACTGATCATGTCCTAATCAAATCGGATCTGGTTCTGCCGGCATTTCTCTGATGAAATTGTACATGACTGGCAGTTTTTTCGCTGATTATGTGCAGTGCTAGTGAAAACTCCTCTGCGCGAAGATGCGATGCGCGAAGATGGAACGTGCGAAGATGCGATGCGCGAAGATGGGATGTGCAGAGGTATGTTGTGCAAAGATGGGTTACGGGCGTGTGGATCGGGCGGTCCGCTGTGGCTGCGCGAAGATGGAGGATGCCGGGTTTCTGAGAATTCGCACAATGTTCACGTGAGTTTTATTGACCATGAGGCTATGTGTTTTGTAAAATTATGCTGGGTGAGAAGGTAAAATACACTTTACAATCCGATTATGATCACAGTGAGGTGAGATTTTTGAAGAAGAACAAAAGAGTCGGAATGCTTATGGATGAGCTTTTGCAGAATCCATGCAGGCTGTATGAATCCAGGCATTTCTGCGAGAAATACGGTATTGCCAAATCAAGCCTTTCGGAAGATATCAAGCTGATCAATGATATCCTGCAGGAAAACGGGTCCGGCTGCGTCGAGAGTATTCAGGGCGCGGGCGGGGGCATCCGCTACATTCCGGGAATCTCAGCAGAGAGGATCCGCAGACTTCAGGAGGGACTGATCGAGGCGCTTTCAGATACGACAAGGATGCTTGGGGGAAAGTACCTTTACACATCGGATATCATGTTCAATGGACAGTTTATCGCGGACATGGCCAGGACTTTTGCGCAGAAATTTCACAGCCTCGGTGCTGATTATGTAGTAACTGTAGAGACAAAAGGAATCGGGATCGCTGCTCAGACAGCTTACATGCTCGGACTTCCGCTGGTAGTCATCAGGCGCGAGGCAAAGTATTCAGAAGGTTCGACGGTAAGCATCAATTATTTCAGCGGCAGCACCGAAAGGATACAAAAGATGTCGATCGCAAAGCGCGCGGTCGAGCCGGGCCGCAAGGCGATCATAATAGATGACTTTATGAGAGGAGGCGGGAGCCTTAAGGGAATACAGGACATTCTGGGCGAATTCGATGTGGAGACTGTCGGCATCGGAGTGGCGATAGAAGCCGGATTCCCTGAGAAGAAAAAAGTAAAAGATTATGTTTCCATTCTGATCATTGACGAGATCGATGAAGAAAATCACGTTATTTCTGTCAGGCCTAATGAGACCATAATCTGAGTATTAATTTTAGTACCGGATTGGGGAACTCCTTTCCTTGAAAGAACAGGAGTGTTCCAATATAATCTATATGCGGGTAAGTGCGCAAATTGCAGTTTTGATGCGAAAAAATGCGAGCGCGAGTCAGGATTCACGTCGCGAGTCTGTAAAGGCTCACAGTATGAGGCTTCCGGCTTTTCATCACTGCAGCGTCCGATCCGCAGCACTTTGATATAAGAGGGATATCTATGGACTTTTCAAAATATAAGAGAATTCACTGTCTGGGTATCGGAGGCATAGGGCTTTCAGCTGTAGCTGAGATACTTGCAGACAACGGACATATTGTCACGGGTACGGACATCAATCCGTCAAACGTGACAAGACACCTTGAAAGCAAAGGAATCAAAGTATTCCCGTCACACGAACCTGAGAACGTTGAAAACGTTGACGCGATCGTGTATTCAGCAGCCGTTTCCGAAGAGAATCCGGAGGTCATCAGGGCTAAGGAGCTCGGGATCCCGCTGTTCTCAAGAGCCCAGGTCCTGGGAATGATCATGGATCGCTATGAGAATTCTGTAGCGATCTGCGGGACTCACGGCAAGACAACAGTAACGTCGATGACATCGCTGATACTCCGCAACGCGGATTACAAGCCGACGATCCTGGTCGGCGGCATCATCCCGGAGCTTAACGGCAATGTGGAAATCGGCGGAAATACATATTTCGTCACGGAAGCATGTGAGTATATGGACAGCTTCCTGGAGCTGAGTCCGAGCATCGGCGTCATTCTCAATATTGACTCCGACCATCTCGACTACTTCAAGGATATGGATCATATCGTCAAATCCTTTGGCACATTTGTCGAAAAAATCAGACCTGACGGAGTTATCATCGCCTACGGCGACAATCCTTTTGTCAAGGGCGTACTCAAGGACCGCAAGAACAAAATCACATACGGTTACAGTGAGAGCAATGATTTCTACGCAGAGAACGTAAAGTTCAATGAGCAGGGGTTCCCTTCATTTGATATCTGTCACAAGGGCCATAAGATCACTGATCTGGAGCTGTCTGTGCCGGGAGAGCACAATGTTCTCAACGCTATGGCGGCATTTGTGACATCGTCTTTCCTCAAGGTGGACATTGAGACGATCAAGAAGACTCTCAAGGAATACCACGGGACCAACAGGCGCTTTGAAGTGAACGGCGTGACAAAAAACGGAGTCATGGTGATCGATGATTACGCGCACCATCCGACAGAGATCAAGGCAACTCTCAAGGCTGCCAAAAATATAAAACACAACAAACTCTGGCTGATATTCCAGCCTCATACATATACAAGGACCAAAGCTCTGTTCGATGAATTTGTCGAATCGTTCGGGGACGCTGATGCTGTGATCCTGACAGATATCTACGCAGCGAGGGAGAAGGATGTCTACAACATTTCCTCCTACAAACTGATGAGCGCGATCAGGAACAAGCATCCGGAAGCTGAGGTCTTCTATGTCAAGGATTTTGAAGACATAGTCAAGTATATCCGCAAGATAGCGGGCAAGGACGATATCGTTATGACAATGGGTGCTGGGGACGTTTACAAGGTCGGCGAAATGCTGCTGGCTGAAGAGTAGTACTTTCTTATAACGGAACGGAGTCAATAATGAGCGAAAAAATGAGAAGAGATGCGAAAAACATCTCAAAGACCATGCTTAACACAACTCACCATCAGAATTATCATCCGGAGGACGATATGGCGCACGAAAATCTATCCAATCTCAAGCTGTTCACCTGCAACTCACATCCTGAGCTTGCTCAGGAGATCGCCGACTATATGGGGATCGAATTAGGCAAATCCACCGTTACCAAGTTCAGCGACGGTGAGATCAGTGTAAGCATCTGGGAATCAGTAAGAGGAAAAGACTGCTTCATCCTGCAGTCGACCAATGATCCGGTCAACGACCATCTCATGGAGCTGCTCATCATGACCGACGCTCTCAAGAGAGCAAGCTGCAACAGTGTCACAGCGGTAATGCCGTATTACGGATATGCCCGCCAGGACCGTAAAGCTAAGGCAAGAGACCCGATCACAGCTAAGCTCGTCGCCAACATGATCACCGCTTCCGGAATCGACAGAGTGATCACCATGGACCTCCATGCTTCACAGGAACAGGGTTATTTCGATATTCCTGTAGACCACATGCTCGGACAGCCGATGCTCACAGACTATTTTGCACTCAAAGAACTCAGCGACCTCGTCATTGTTTCGCCTGACCACGGCTCAGTTAAAAGAGCCCGCAACATGGCTAAGCCTCTCAACGTGCCTATCGCTATCATAGACAAGAGAAGACCTGAAGCCAACAAGAGCGAGATCATGAACGTAGTCGGTGATGTAGAAGGCAAAAACTGTATCATCCTTGATGACCTGATCGACACTGCAGGCACTATCTGCAACGCTGCTCAGGCTCTGATGGATCTCGGCGCCAAGAGCGTATACGCATGCGCTACTCACGCTGTTCTCTCAGGACCGGCACTTGAGAGAATAGAAGCCAGCCCAATCAAGGAAATGGTGCTTCTCAACACTATTCCGATCCCGCCTGAAAAGAGACTCAGCAAGTTCACAGTCCTTTCAGTCGGACACATCTTCGCTGAAACTATCAAGCGTGTATACTGCAACAAGCCGATCTCGACAATGTTCCAGTAGAGGAGAGAGAAGCATCTGAAACGTTGCGATTATATGAGTAACAAGCCCGGTGCACCGGACATGCAAAAGAAGCGTGTTCAGGCACCGGGTTTTTTGTGAAATCATTTATTCGAAATAGTATATGTTCTTTATTAAAAACTATTCACAAATCTATGTTAGGGAAACAATTCCTTTGTTAGAGGGGGTATTACATGGTAGTATTATTATAATTAGGATAATTATATGTAAAAATGCAGAATTCTGTTTTGAACATATGGTTTTATCTTTAGGGAGAGATTTTTGACAGGTGGTTACTATGAAGAAGAAATTATTGAGCATTGCTCTGTCACTGACCATGATAGTAACAATGATGCCTTACGGTGTCTTTGCGGCAGCAGAAGCAGATGGCGCTGGGAGCCAGGACAAGACAGCAGCAGAACAGACTGGACAGGAGACCGGAAGCGGTGCAGAAGAAGCAGGCAATCCGGCAGATGCTGAAACGTCACAGTCAGGCGATGCTGAAATGCCGGACGAATCAGCTGAGCAGCCTGAGAAAGCAGATGCTTCAGGTGGTCCTGCAGAGACGCAGACTAATGATAAATCATTATCTGAACCTGCAGAACCAGTGAAGGAACCTGAGCAGACCGATGATTCAGATGTGAAAGCAGACAGCCGGACAGAATATGTCTGGAAAAGTGATTCGACCAAAGTCACAGCTGTTCTTTCAGATCCTGAAGCTGTGTCTGACGATGCGAAGCTGATAGTCACTCCAATCAATAAAGACAGTGATGGATACAGCTACAAGGCCTACATGGAAGCACTCAATGATTCTTCAGAGGATGAGTATACTGAAGAAAACACAAAACTCTATGATATAGCGTTTATCAAAGACGGAACCGAGATCCACCCGTCAAAGGGCAAGGTGTCGGTTACTTTTGAGTTCCTCGATCCTCAGCTTTCAGAGGCAATAGGGGCAAAAGACGACAGTGATGTCAGTGTGATACATCTCCCTGTGAAGGGTGCAGAAAAATACGACACCACCGCCGAGGCTTCAGACCTTGAAGCAGGAGATATATATGTTGAGGAAATCGACGCAGAAGCTAACGAGCTTACTGTAAGCCTTAAGGATTCAAAGGCTTGCTTCGTCAGCGCTGATTTCTCTGTTTATGCATTCACAACTGCTTCGGATAAGGGTGAGGCGGCTGAGTTTGCAGAAAACGGTGATACATTTACCGCCGATAAGGATGCGATGAAAGATACGGGCAAGACCTGGGCAGAAGCGCAGGGAAAGTTCTCACTCAAGGCAAAAGGCGCTGCGAAAGCACCTCAGCGCGCAGCTAAGAATATACTGGAGGGTTATTCGGAATATGAGCCAAAGCATCTCACAAGTCATCAGCTGATCGTGGATGACAAGGAACTGAAATCCGGAGATATGATCGATCCGGCCGCGAATTTTCAGCTCAGGCTGCAGTTCGCTCTTACCATGAGAGATATGCGCGACAAGGGTCTGAAGTATTACTTTGAGCTGCCTGATCACATTTCAATTGGTGACCTTGGAAGTGAAGATGATCAGCTTACGCTTTTCAACTCCAATAATGTCGCGATAGGAACATACTTCATCAAAGACGATGTTCTGTATGTGACTTTCCCGGGGTACTACTCAAGTGTAGTTGCTAATTTCTCAATGAATGCTTCATGGTCAGATACTGCCGGAAGAGTCGAGATTGAAGTGCCGTGGAAGGACAAAACTGACAAGTATTACATCGATCGCTGCGATCTGATGGTCAGCAAGAAGAGAACGGCGAGTTACAAGAGAGATGAAAATAACCAGCTCTATAATGATTTCCGTGTCGTTGTAGAGCCGAAAGAGTCGGGAACAAATGCGACTATCCAAGACATAAAGTTTACAGATAAATTCTCCTCAGGTTTTTCATCTATCGCTCCTGAATTTTTCACCGGTCCTGATGGAGAAAAGTATGCATTCCGGATCACTTTCTATGACAGTGCCGGAGCTGTAACAGATACGCAGTACTATAAATATGAAGATATCTGTCAGCCTGCGGGAGGAAGCAGCAAGAATTACAATATTGAAGTCGATGGGCTGACCATAACCGAGGGAGGTTCATTTGCTTTTGAGTACAGATCTGTTATTACAACTGAAGATAATATCCGGATGGATTCCAAAATCGGAGAAGGCGAAGACCGTTTCACTAACTCTGCAAGGATCGAATATCCTTCAGAGAATCCTGAAACGCATGAGACTGAGTATCCGTTTGCGGAAACAGAGCTCAAGGGTAGCTACAAAGGCACGGCTGAGTGGTTATTAAAAAGCGCAGGAGATGAAAAGAATATCACACTTCAGTCTGAGACAAAGACCATTATCCCATATACCGTACAGGTAAACAGGCACAGATATTACAGCCTTGGCGGATCAGTGGTCCACGACGAGATCACCTCATTTGACGGGGGCGATGTCAGACCGGATGTAGTTTATGATATCGATGGCGTAGGCGGAGAGCCTCCGTATATTGAAAAGACAGACAGCAGCGGTACAACTGTGATCGAACAGGAATGGATCGTGCTTGACGACAGCACATATGAAGAGTTAAGCCAGGTTCTTGGCAGACATGACACTACTCAGCTGGATGTGTTAAGAAGCAATGATGCTCTTGTCAGAAAACTTCTTGACGCGATAAGAGAACAGAAGGGTGAGTCTTTTGACTCCTTCACAAATGAAGCAGCTGTAAAATACATTTTTACCAGCGAGGGGAAGTATAATTTCATCTGGTTTATGCCGGATTACAGTGATCCTGCTACATATTTGATCCACTACAACACCATTGTCTCGAAAGACGTAGGCGAATTCAGCAATGGCGCAGAGTTGTGGTACACAGAATTTGAAGGCATGCCGCAGGGAATAGGCTGGTCTGCACCGGTCAAGAAGGTGATGAACGCCAGCAAATACAATTATGGTGTTTATATTGGCTCTGACGGAAATTACTATGTTGACTATAAGATCACAGTAGGTGTAGAAGCGGGCAGTGCCGGTTTTGAGGACATTTTCCTGATAGACGATCTCCCTGTCTACACTGTAAAAGATGATAATGGTAATGATGTCGTGCTGACAGACTGGCTGTGCAACCTTGACACAGATTCCTTTACTACGAGAGATAACAGAAGCGACAAGATAAGAAACTACGAGGCGATCAATAATAATGTCTTCCGTTTTTCCAGTGACAGCGATGATCCGAACGTCCAGAAAGTTGTTGAGAACGCAATTGTATATGAGCATGGCTTTACATCGCAGAGTGTTCCAATCCGTACTGATATAGTGGAGTTTCTTAAAAATGATCCTTTCTCGAGCCGTTACCTCCTGTCCAACACGAATAAATATAAGGGAGAATTCCTGGATGCCGGGCAGTTTATAGCAGATGCCACTTTTAATTCTCCGGGCTGGGCAGTTGCGCATATCAAAAAAGGGGAAACATATACTTTGAACCGGGTAGGCATTGTGCTGGGAAATCTTCCGGGGACAGAGAAAGGATATGATATAGAAATCAACTACACAATGCAGATCAATCCTTATCTGGTAGAGCATCTTCCGGAGATCCTCAGAGAAAGACAGGAAGATCTGGCAAAGCTGAATAATAAAGCTTCTGTATATACAACAAAAGTAATTGATACTAAAACTAAACATTTATCGATCTATCCGACATCAGGCTGGGCTTCAAATATTAAAGACAATCTTATCAGCAGCTACTGGATCGGACCTCCGCCGGATGAAGATGTAATTGACAAAAATGTAGCTGACGGCGGATACGATAAAACAAATGAAACTCTGCCTTATGAGGTTGCGATCAACCAGGACGGCAATTTAACGGCTGATACAGGTACATATATTATTGAGGACGCACTGAATATCAGCGGTATGAAATATGCTCCGGGGACACTGACTCTCAAAGATGAAGAGGGCAATATAATCTACACTGATGCAAGTGATCAGTCTGCTGCTCCACAGTATTCCGGAGCTGCGGCCTTTACAATGTCTGATAATGATAACTCCTCAAACAGTTTCCGGCTGACACTGGATAATTCAGACGGAGTTTTCACTGATGCATCCGGCTGCCTCCGGAAGATGACGCTCACATATTCAGTAAGTATCGCAGGCTTTGATACTGATCTGACTATCATGAATACAACTTCCCTGAGATTAAAGGGGAAATCCGCATCCGGAGGCAATGAATATGACCGTCTGATCGATGAAGATACATGTGAATACTCGATCGATAAGGCTATTGATAAAAAACTGACTGTCGCTCCAACAGAAGAAAACGGCAGTATGGCTTCCTTTGAAATTCTGGTTAATCCTGATTCGGAAAACGCGTACGAACTGGGACAGCTGACGACCGGTGATACTTTCACTGTTACAGATGAAATGGTAAGTCAGCTTGCTGTCCTCCCTGAAACGTTCAAAGTAATGCAGATCCTGTCCGGCACTGAATCAGAGATTACTGATCAATGCAAGATATCACTTGACACTGCATCAAATGTTCTTAAAGCAGAGGTTCCTTACACACAGGGTGCAAAATACAGGATCGTATATGATGCCCATCTGCAGGGAGAAGCTAATACACTTGTGAGGATGAAGAACACTGCTAAGATAGAAGGTACGCAGGTCCTTCCATCTTCAGTTGATAAGAAAGTCCGAGTATACGGGCATGACGCTGATGCCAGCGCTTCAAGCTACAAAATCCAGCTCAACAAGTTTGACTCATTAAATCTTCAGAAAGGACTGAGCGCAAAATTTGATATCTATAAATATGAAAACAGACAATGGGTGCTTGTCACTACAGGAGAAGAAGGATATGAACCTGTGGAAACAGACGGCAGCGGAACTGTTGTTATATCCAATCCTGTCGTATCCGGACAGCCGGTACTCCTGATAGAGGATAATACATGGTATAAACTCGTAGAAAACCAAGTTCAGGACGGGTATCTGGTAGATGATACTCCTGTCTATTACTATGCATCCGCAGACGGGAGCGGACCTGAGACAACTATCAGCGGGGTAGAATCATATACCGTGGTAACTCCGATGGAAGATGGAAGCCTT